>JBOGSY010000278.1:0-3055 GCA_050691915.1 Candidatus Limnocylindria bacterium
GGACTGTATCGCGGGGCCCACCCCGCTGCACGGTCGTGAGGTCAGCATCGCCGACCTGCGCGCCGGCGCCACCCTGGTGCTGGCCGCCCTGGCCGCGCCCGAGACGTCGGTCATCTCCGGCGTGGAGCACGTCGACCGCGGCTACGAGCAGATCGAGGCCAAGCTGGTCGCGCTGGGGGCGCAGATCCACCGCATCGACGCCTAGGGAAGGGAGGGGCCTGCACGGGCCCGGCGGGCCTGCCCGCTGTGTCGGCGTTCCGGGGCAGCATTGCCCGCTCATCGCCGCGCTGCGCCTCGTTGGCCGTGTCTGCTCTCAAATGTCGTCTGTAGGTCACGCTATGACCCGTGGGGTGGGTGTCTCCTCTCAAATGTCGGGTCACGGTCACGTTAGAGGCAAGACGACCAATCCGCAGCAGTTGCGGCGGGGTTGTTCACGCTCATCGCCCGCCGCATCAGTCGGACGCGACGCCTCGCTGTGTCTCTAACGCGACCAGGATCCAGCATCTGAGAACAGAATCAGTCCGGCGTGGCTACGTCCGGAGGGGTCCTCACGCCGCCGCGTCCGGAGGAGTCCCCACGCCGCTGCCGGCGGAGGAACCCCCGAACCAAGACCCCGGGCTGGGGCGCGCCCCGCCCTGTGCGGTCTCCTCTCAAATGTCGGGTCACGGTCGCGTTAGAGGCAGGACGGTTACCCGGCAGTCGTCCCACCGGGCGGCTCCACGCTCACTTCCGGCCGCGCGAGGCGGACGCGGTGCTTCGCAACGCCTCTAACGCGACGTGCATCCGCATCTGTGAACAGAAGGAGCCCCGACGCCGCACCGGGTCGACGCAGCCAGGCGAGAGCGGCGCTGCCGCGCAGGGAAAACGCGGCGAACAGCGGCGCCAACCTGGCCACCTGCCGGCGCGTGGTCATGGATTCCTGGAAGACGATCATCGGGACCACGCGAGCGGGAGGCGGCAGGTCGAGGTCGCGGGCAACCCGTGGCGCCAGCCTGACCTTCAGGTCCACGCTGCCCAGCAGCTCCTGCGAGTTGGCCAGCTCGGTCTTGATCTCGACCATCAGGACCGTCGCTGTCTCGGGGTGCCAACCGAACAGGTCGATCCGGCCGCGATCGCCGTACACGCTGAAGCTGCGCTCGACCCAGACCTGCCATTTCCGCAGCTCGAGCCGCGTCTTCCACGCGGCCTGCAGGGCGGCATGGCCCTCGTCCAGCAGCCGTTCCAGGTCGGTGCCTCGCCAGCGTGGCACCAGGTCCAGCCGCACCTCCAGCACGGCCAGGCAGAGGCGCAGGACGGGCAGCGAGATGCGATCCAGCCGGCCGCTTTCGAGCAACGACCAGGTGGACCGATGCACGCCGGCGCGCACCGCGCAATCGGCCTGCCTCATGCCCCGGCGCCGGCGCAGGGCCCTGGCCAGCCGCCCAAGCTCCAAGTCCCTCACCGCTCAAATGCTGCACGTGGACCCCATATCGCGCGCTTACCAACGGCTTACGATGACGCCCATGGCCGAGGCGCATCGGTTCAGGGGAGTGATCGAGGCGGCGCGGGGTGGTGGCGCCGTGGTCCTGATCCCAGGGGAGATCGCGACCGCGCTGGGCGGCCTGAAGCAGATGCGGGTGACCGGCACCGTCAACGGCGTCGCGTATCGCAGCAGCACCATGCCCTACGGTGGTCGTGGGCTGTTCATGGGGGTTCACAAGGCCACGCATGAGGCGGCGCGTGCGGCCATCGGGGACGAGGCGCGGTTCGAGGTGGTGAAGGACGAGACACCGAGGACACTGGAGCTCGCCCCGGAGCTGGCGGCGGCACTCGCGGCGGAGCCCGAGCTGCGGCGGACCTTCGAGGCGCTCTCCTTCTCGCGGAGGCGCGAGCTGGCGGACCCGGTCGCCGAGGCGAGGAAGCCGGAAACGCGCCAGGCGCGGCTGGGCAGGACGATGGCGCGGCTGCGCGAGCTCAGCTCCGGCTAGGCTGGCAGGCGGGGCACCAGTAGGTCATCCGCGCCTGCTCACCCTGCCGCCGGCCGCGAATCGGCGTCCCGCAGCGCCGGCACGGGCGGCCCGTGCGCCGGTACACCCACAACCCGCCGACCGCGGAACGGCCGGCAACGGAACCGCCGACCACGGAACGGCCGGTGGTCACTCGCCGCCCTCCCCCCACGTTGGCGGCCAGCAGGTGCGCGGCCGACTCCACCGCGGCGCGGAGCTCGCCCTCAGTGAAGGAGGCGACCGGCGCCCACGGGTCGAGCCCGCCCAGGAAGCACGCCTCCGACTTGTAGACGTTGCCGATCCCGGCCAGCGCGCGCTGGTCCAGCAGCGCCACGCCGAGCGGCACCGAGGAACGCTCCATCAGGCGGCGGACCGCCTCCGCCACATGGAAGCCGGGTGCCAGCAGGTCAGGACCCAGCGCACCCAACGCGGCGTGGCGCGCCAGGTCGGGGGCGCCCAGCAGCTCGAGCTCGGGGGCGTCGAAGCAGACGGCCACGGCGGTATCGGTCTCCAGCACGCAGGTGGCACGCGCGGCGGGCAGCCGCCAGGGGTCGCCCGGGGCGTATCGGTGCCAGGAGCCCCGCATGCGCATGTGCGTGCGCAGCCACCAGCCGCCGGAGAAGCCGATCAGCAGGTGCTTGCCGCGCGCCTCCACCGAATCCACCCTGGCACCCGCCAGGCGCGAGAGCCGGGGGACCCGGGCCAGGCCGGGACGCGGCTGGGCACGGGCCGCGACGACCCGTGAGCCGACCAGGGCCCGGCGCAGCACCTCGGCGGTGCGATGGATGGTGTCACCCTCTGGCACCGGCCGATGGTACGGGCGGTGGCGGCCGGGCCAGTCGGTATACTGCGGGCGCCCCCGCAGAACCCCGCACGGAACACGGTTGCGCGCATGAAGATCGGCATCGACCTCGGGACCGCCAACATCCTGGTCTACGTCAAGGGCAAGGGCGTCGTGCTCAACGAGCCCAGCGTGGTGGCGATCAGCGACGACGACAACCGTCTGGTGGCGGTGGGCGAGGAGGCGCGCGAGATGATCGGGCGTACGCCCGGTAACGTGCGAGCCATCC
>JBOGSY010000279.1:0-3053 GCA_050691915.1 Candidatus Limnocylindria bacterium
GGCCGGGATGCTGGCCACGATCCGGCTTAGCAGTAGCTGGGTGACTGGCTGACGGGATCACGGGGACGTCGCGCATGGCACACGAGGGAGCTAGGCTGGCACCCGTGCAGATGATCGAGGAGCCGCCGCTCACGCCGGCCGTGATCCGAGATCGGGCCGATGCCCTCCTCGCCCGGCTCGGCGCCGCGGCGCGGCGCGCGGGAAGGGATCCTGACGGATTCCGGCTGGTGGCCGTGACCAAGGGTTTTCCCGTGGCCGTCGTGCGCGCCGCGCGCGAGGCGGGCCTGGGGACCTTCGGCGAGAACCGCGTTCAGGAGGCGATCCCCAAGGTGGAGGCAGTGCCCGATGCTGAGTGGCACCTGGTGGGGCACCTCCAGGCCAACAAGGTCCGCCGCGCGCTGGGGCTGTTCGCCACGATCCACTCGGTCGACTCGCTCGAGCTGCTCCAGCGGATCGAGCGGATCGCGCACGACGACGATCGCCGTCCCCGGCTGCTGCTCCAGGTCAACGTGGCCGGCGAGGCGAGCAAGGCCGGCTTCGACCCGGCGGAGCTGGACCCGCCGTCCGCAGCCCTGGCCGGCGTGCTGGGCCGAGCCAGCGCGGGCCGAGCCAGCGCGGGCCGAGCCAACGTGGCGGGCCTGATGACGATGGCCCCCGCCGGCGCCGGCGAGGCCGAGCTGCGCACCATCTTCGGGACCCTGCGCGGCCTGCGGGACCGGCTCCAGGAGGCGCTGGGGCTGCCCCTGCCGGAGCTCTCGATGGGGATGACCGCCGACGCGGAGGCGGCGGTGGCCGAGGGAGCGACCCTGGTGAGGATCGGCACCGGGATCTTCGGGCCGCCTCCGGGCTGAGCGGGCGGCACGGCGCTGCTATCCTCCGGTCATGGCTCTTCTCCAGACGTTCATCGGCATGCTGGCCCTGGTGCTGACCCTGCTCATCCTGGGCCGCGTGCTGGTCAGCTGGACGAACCCGAGCGGTGGCGGCGGGCTCACGGCCTTCCTGTACCAGGCCACCGAGCCGATCCTGGCGCCCATCCGGCGTGTCATCCCGCCCACCGGCGGGATCGACTGGGCGCCCATGATCGCCATCCTGCTGCTCGGGATCTTCACCCGCGCCTTCCTCCGCTAGGCGGCGCCGGGGTGGCTGCCATCACCGTCCGGGTGACGCCGCGGGCGGCGGCGGAGCGCATCGGGCCCTACCGCAATGGCGAGCTCCTGGCGTGGGTCACCCGTCCGCCGGCCGACGGTGAGGCCAACCGGGCGACCCGCCGGCTGCTGGCCCGCGCGCTGGACGTCCCCGCCTCGCGGGTGCGGCTGGTCGCCGGTGAGCGCAGCCGCAGCAAGCGCTTCGAGGTGGACGGGCTGCACCAGGCGGAGCTCGTGGCGCGGCTGAGACGCCTGGGCGAGGGGTCGGATTGAACCGCCGGAGGGGCGGCCGCTATACTGCCGTCCCCGCGTGGGCGATTGGCTCAGCTGGTTAGAGCGCACGGTTCACATCCGTGAGGTCACTGGTTCGAATCCAGTATCGCCCACCATCCACCACGTCTCGGACTGACCGATGCAGCTGCTCCCCGCGTCCCTGCGCGCACGGCTCGGCACCATCCGCCTGATCCAGCCACTCCGGGAGCGCGACTATGCCCTGCTCACCACCGGGGCGGTGGTCTCCCTGCTGGGCGACGGCTTCTTCTCGGTCGCGCTGGCCTGGCAGGTGTACGAGATCAGCAACGTGCCCACCGCCCTCTCGCTGGTCGGCGTGGCCTGGACGCTGCCCCTGATCCTGTTCCTGCTGCTGGGCGGGGTCTTCACGGACCGATACGACCGCCGCTGGCTGATGATCGGCGCCGACGTCGTACGGATGGTGGCCATCGGCCTCCTGGGGGCGCTCTCGATGGCCGGCGTGATCGAGCTCTGGCACATCGTGGCCCTGATCGCCTTCGTGGGGCTGGGGGACGCCTTCTTCAACCCGGCCTCGACCGCCATCGTCCCCGACCTGCTGGCCGACGAGCAGCTGCCCCAGGCCAACGCCCTGCAGGGCCTGCTCCGGCCGCTGATGGTCCGGCTGGTCGGTCCGGCGCTGGGAGGCTTCGTGGTGGCCATCGCGGGGGCCGGCGTCGCCTTCGCGGTGGACGCCTCCACCTTCCTGCTCTCCGCCGTCGCGATCGCCGCCATCGCCGCGCGCCCCACGCGCCGGGTGGCGGGCCACGGCCTGCGCCAGACGATCGCCGAGATGGGGGAGGGGCTCGCCTTCGTGCGCCGCACGCCGTGGCTGTGGGCGACCCTGGTGTCGGCCATGTTCAGCCTGCTGGTCTTCATCGGTCCGGTCCAGGTCCTGCTCCCGTACCTGGTCAAGAACCGGCTGGAGCTGGGGCCGGAGGCGCTGGGCGCCATCTTCGCCGTCAGCGGGATCGGGTCGATCGCGGCCGCGCTGGCGCTGGGGCAGGCCGGCCTGCCGCGCCGCCGGGTCACAGTCATGTACGCCGCCTGGTCGGCGGGCGTCGCGCTGCTGGCCGGCTACGGGCTGATGGGCAGCCTGTGGCAGGCGTTCCTCATCGGCCTGGTCACCGCGGCCCTCTTCCAGGTGGGCCAGATCATCTGGGTCACCCTGCTCCAGACCCTCGTCCCCCGGGAGCTGCTCGGCCGCGTCTCGAGCCTGGATTGGCTGGTCTCCACCGGGCTGGTCCCCGTCTCGTTCGCGCTGACCGGGCCGGCGGCGGCCGCCCTGGGACCGGGGCCGACCATGGTCGCCGGCGGGCTGGTGGGCGCCTTCTTCATGGGCGTCCTGCTCTTCCTGCCGGGCGTGCGCGATCCTGAGCGTGGCGGGTTGCCGGTGGTGGGCCGCGGGGCCGAGGGCCGGCCGTGACCGGGCGGCCGGCGCGACCCGACGCGCCAGCGGTGGTCCGCATGTTCGATCGCATCGCGCCGGTCTACGACCTGATGAACACGCTGATGACGGCCGGCATCGACGCCCGCTGGCGGCGCGCCGCGGCGTCCGCCACCCGCCTCCGCCCGGGCATGCGGGTGCTGGACGTGGCGACCGGCACCGGCAAGCTGGCC
>JBOGSY010000280.1:0-3047 GCA_050691915.1 Candidatus Limnocylindria bacterium
CTCAGGGGGCACCGTGGCGAAGGCGTCGACGATCGTCTCGTGCCGGTAGAGCGGCTGCAGCGCGCGGGGCGAGAAGACGAGGGGACGCCCGCCAGTGGCCAGCGGGTCCGCCGGGCTCGCCGGGGCCGGGCCGGGGCCGAACAGGCGGGTATCGACCCCGTGCTGGATCAGCTGCACGCGGCCGGGGCGGGCGCCGGCCCGGATCGCCGCTCGCCGCATGTGGTCGGTAGTGACCGTGACCAGGTCGGCGCCGCGCAGCGCGTATCGGTTCCACCATCGTGTCCTGATCGCGCGCGCCGGCACCCGCAGCAGGTCCGAGCCCCAGGGCGAGACGACCCGCGGATGGAAGCCGGCCAGGGCGGCATGCCAGCCGTAACCACGCACGTAATGCGCGTGGAGCAGGTCCGGCCGGAGCCGTTCGACGAGCCGTCGCAGGTCGCGCCGAGCCCGCAGCGCCGAGCCGACCGACAGCAGCCTGCGGGGGTGGGGGCCGTAGCGCTCGAGGCCGACACCGTTGTGCAGGCCCGGCGCCACCTCGATGCCGAATCCCTCGAGCAGGTGGACGCCGTGCCCGCGCTCCGCAAACCAGCTCAGCCAGCGCCGGGTGTGGACGTTGTTGGGGTCGCCCAGGAATGCGAGCCGCAGGCGATCAGGCGTCGGCACGGTCGGGCGCCACCGCCAGGTCGGCGAGCAGGGTGTCGACGATCCGTCGACCGGCGTGCCCGTCGCCGTAGACCGCCGGCCCGGCGGCCGCCATCCGCTGCCGCAGCTCGGGCTGCTCCAGGAGCTCGAGCGCCTGGTCGCCGATGAGCCGCCGGTCGGTGCCGACCAGCTTCACCGCGCCGGCGGCCAGTCCCTCCGGCCGCTCGGTCAGCTGGCGGGTCACGAGCACCGGCACACCGAGGGTCGGACCCTCCTCCTGGACCCCGCCCGAGTCGCTCACCGCCAGAACCGCGCCCTGCAGGAGGCGCAGGAAGATGCGGTAGTCGAGCGCGTCCACCACCTGGCTGCGCGGGTGGCCGGCCAGGACGGCGTCGACCGGGCCGCGGGCCCGGGGGTTGGGGTGGGTGGCGAAGACCAGCGAGACCTCAGGCCGCCGCTCCAGCACGTCCCGCAGCGCCAGGGCGACCTGCTCGATGGGCGCACCCCACGACTCGCGGCGGTGGGCCGTGGCCAGGATGTACGGCGCCGGCGGGTGCGGCCCGCCCGGGAGCGACGTGTCGGCGTCCAGGGCGATGATGTGCTGCAGCGCGTCGACCACCGTGTTCCCGGTGACCTGGACCCGGCCGGCGTACCCCTCGCGGCGGAGGTTGTCGGCGGCGGTCTCGGTCGGCGCGAAGCTCCAGCGCGCCACCACGCTGACAACGCGGCGGTTCATCTCCTCGGGGAAGGGCAGGCCCAGGTCGCCCGAGCGGAGGCCGGCCTCCACGTGCGCCACCGGCACGCGTGCGTGGAAGGCCGCCAGCGCGGCCGCCAGGGTGCTGGTCGTGTCGCCCTGGACCACCAGGGCGGATGGGCGCGACCGCTCGAGCACCTCGCCGACGGCCACCAGCGCGCGGCTCAGGAGCTCGTCCAGGCCGGCGCCGTGGCGCATCAGGCGCAGGTCGTGATCGGGCTGGATGTCGAAGGCGGCCAGCACCTGGTCCACCAGCTCGCGGTGCTGGCCGGTGGTGATCACCACGGTCGGGGCGCCACGCGCCCGCAGCTCGCTGATGACGGGAGCCAGCTTGATCGCCTCGGGGCGGGTTCCGAACAGGACACCCACCGGGCCGCCGGCGGTCACCGCTCGCGACCGCTCGCCTGCGGCTCTCCGCTTGCCTGCGGCTCCCCGCTCGCCTGCAGCGCCCCGCTGAAGTCGAGGACGGGCGTGCCCCCCAGGTCGACGCCGCGGAACTGGCGATGGGCGACCAGCAGCACCACCAGGTCCGCCTCCGCCACCGCCGCCGGCGCGGCATGCAGCGCGAATTCCGGGTGCCGGTCCAGGTGCGGCTCGACGGCGAGCACCTCCAGGCCACCCTCCCTCAGCCCGCGCGCCACGGCCAGCGCCGGCGATTCGCGGAGGTCATCGGTGTTCGGCTTGTAGGCCAGTCCCAGGCAGGCGACGCGCGCCGCGCGACCACCGAGGCCCAGCTGGGCCGCGGCGGCGCGAATCTTGTCCACCGTCCACGCCGTCTTGGCGTCGTTCACCTCGCGGCCGGCCCGGATCAGGCGCGCCAGCCCCGGGTCCTGGGCCACGATGAACCAGGGGTCCACCGCGATGCAGTGGCCGCCCACGCCAGGCCCCGGCTGGAGGATGCTCACCCGCGGGTGTCGGTTCGCCAGCCGGATCAGCTCCCAGGCGTCGATGCCCAGGCGGTCGGCCAGCATGGAGACCTCGTTGGCAAACGCGATGTTCACGTCGCGGAAGCTGTTCTCCACCAGCTTCACCATCTCCGCCGTCCGGCTGTCCGTGGTCAGGACCGTTCCGTCCACGAAGGTGGCATAGAAGCGAGCGGCAGCCTCGGACGAGGGCGGGTCCACGCCACCCACGATCCGGTCGTTGGCGACCAGCTCGGCCAGGATGCTGCCGGGCAGGACCCGCTCCGGGCAGTGCGCCAGATGGATGGCGTCCACCGGCGCCCCTGACTCGCGCAGCACCTCGCGAACGCGCTCGGTGGTCCCGACCGGGCAGGTCGACTCGACCACCACCAGGTTGCCGCGGCGCAGGACCGGACCGATGGATCGGGCGCCGGCCATCACGTGGTCCACGTTCGGGCGGGGCGGGTTGGTGCCGGGGTGGAAGGGCGTCGGCACGCAGATGATGAAGACATCGGCCTCGCCCGGCTCGGCCCGTGCCCGCAGCCGCCCGGATTCCACGGCCACCCGCACCATCGCGTCCAGGTCCGGCTCGGAGATGTGGACCTGGCCGCGGTTGACGGTGGCGACCACCGCCGGGTTGACGTCCACGCCGGTCACCTCCCAGCCGCGGGCGGCCAGCATGGCCGCCGTCGGAAGGCCGATGTAGCCGAGCCCCAGCACGCAGACGCGCGAGGTGTCGCCGGACGGGT
>JBOGSY010000281.1:0-3007 GCA_050691915.1 Candidatus Limnocylindria bacterium
GGCCGCGCCCCCGCGCCCCAGGATCAGCGCGAAGCGGAAGTGGCCGAGGGCCGCCAGCTCGCCGGCCAACGCGGGCAGGTCGGTGTTGTGCCCGACCAAGCTCCCGTCGCGGCGGACGACGGTGTTCACCGCGCCGGTGCGCTCCACCTCGGCCGTGACGGCGTCCAGCAGCGGGAGGATGGTCTCCTTGTGCGGCTGCGTCACGTTGAGCCCCTGCAGCTCCCCGCCGGCCAGCTCCCCCACCACTCGCGTGAGCGCGCCAGCCGGGACGTCGCGGAGCTCGTAGCGCCAGCCCATGCCCAGGGACGCGAAGGCGGCGTTGTGCATCGCCGGCGATGCCGAATACCCGATCCCGTGGCCCACCAGCGCCACCCGTCGGGTCATCCGCTCGGCGGGCCGGCCGACCGGCGGCGACGGCGGCGGACGGCGGCCAGCAGGTCGCCCATCGAGTCGCCGCCGAAGCTGGTCAGCAGCGCGTCGGCCAGCACCAGGGCCACCATCGCCTCGCCCACCACGCCGGCGCGCGGCAGGATGGTGATGTCGCTGCGCTCGATGTGCGCGCGTCCCACCTGCCCGCTCGCCAGGTCCACGCTGGGCAGCGGGTTGCGCAGGGTCGAGACCGGCTTGATCGCGACCCGCAGCACGATCGGCTCCCCGTTGCTGATGCCACCCTCGATCCCGCCGGCGCGGTTGGTCAGGCGCGCCCAGCCGGCGGCGCCGGGATCGACCACGTCGTGCACCTGGCTGCCCCGCCGCGGCACCACCCCGAAGCCCAGCCCGATCTCGACCCCCTTGGCGGCCGGGATGGCCATGGCCGCACCGGCCAGCTCTCCGTCCAGCCGCGTGTCCCACTCGGACGACGAGCCCAGCCCCACCGGCACCCCGCTGGCCACCACCACGAATGACCCGCCGATCGAGTCCCCCGCCTCGCGTGCCGCGTCGATCTCGGCCAGCATGGCGCGCTCCGCCTCCGGGTCGGGGCAGCGCAGCGGCGAGGGAGCGCGCAGGTCAGCCTGGAACCAGCCCTCCGGCACGCCGCGCAGCGGCTCATCGGTCCCGGGGAAGGCGCGGATGGGGCCGACCTGGTCGACGAAGCTCCAGACCGCCACCCCGCAGGCCGCCAGCAGCTGGCGGGCGAGCGAGCCGGCCACGGCGCGGGCGGCGGTCGCCCGTGCCGAGGCGCGCTCCAGGACGTCGCGGATGTCGTCCGTGTCGTACTTCAGGGCACCCGCCAGGTCGACGTGGCCGGGGCGGGCGCGGGTCACGTTCTTCGGCCGGCGACCGGCCGGCACCCGCTCGACCGCCATGCGGTCGGTCCAGTTCACCCAGTCGCGGTTCACCACGGTGAAGCCGACCGGGGACCCCAGCGTCCGCCCGTAGCGGATGCCCGCCGACCAGGTCACCCGGTCGCGCTCGATCTGCATCCTCCGCCCGCTGCCGTAGCCGTGCTGGCGCCGCCGCAGGTCCAGGTCCACGCCCCGGGTCGAGACCCGCAGGCCTGCGGGCAGCCCCTCCAGCACCCCGCTCAACGCCGGGCCATGCGACTCGCCGGCGGTCAGCAGCCGCAGGCGCCTCATGCGCCGGCTCCCGAGACCCGGGCCAGGTCGTCCCAGAAGGTCGGGTACGAGACCGATGCGCAGGCCGGGTCGTCCAGCCGCACCTCCCGCGCCACGCCGGCCAGGCCGGCGATGGCGAAGGCGATGGCGATCCGGTGGTCGGCGTGGGTGGCGATCGCGGCGTCGCGCGGCTCGCCCGGCGCCACCCGCCAGCCGTCGGGCAGCTCCTCCACCCGCGCCCCGATGGCCGCCAGGCCGGCGACCACGGCCGCGATCCGGTCCGACTCCTTGACCCGCAGCTCACCAGCGTCGCGCAGCTCGCTCGTCCCGCCGGCGGCGGCCATGGCCACCGCCAGCGCCGGCAGCTCGTCGATGAGCTCCGCCACCCGCTCCCCGCCCAGCGCGATCGGTCGCAGGCGGGCCGCGGACCGCACCCTGACATCGCCGACCGGCTCGGGCCCGTCCACGCTCCGCTCCGCGACATCGATCGCGGCGCCCATCTCGCGCAGGACCTCCAGCGCTCCCAGCCGGGTGGGGTTGAGGCCCACCCCGGCCAGGTGCAGATCGGCATCGGGATGGATGGCGCCGGCCACCATCCAGGCGGACGCCGCCGAGGCGTCGCCGGCCACGGTCAGCGATCGCGGGCCGGGGCGGGCCGGACCCCGGACCACCGTCGTCCGGCCGCGGCGCGCGATGTCGACGCCCATCCAGGCCAGCAGCCGCTCGGTGTGGTCCCGGGTGGGACCGGGCACCACGATGCGCGTCTCCCCCTCGGCCGCCAGCGCGGCCAGGGCGACGGCCCCGACCAGCTGGGCGCTGGGCACCGGCAGGCGGTGCTCCATCGCGCGCAGAGGCTGGCCAGCGGACAGGCGCAGCGGGGCGTGGCCGTCGGTCGTCTCGACCGCGGCGCCCATGGCCCGCAGCGGGCGTGCCAGCCGCTCCATCGGCCGCCGCCGCAGGGAAGGGTCGCCGTCCAGGGTGGCGCCCAGGCCCAGGCCGGCCAGAGCGCCCGCCAGCAGGCGCATGGTCGTCCCGGAGTTGCCGCAGTCCAGCGCCGCCCCGGGCGTTCCGGGGACCCCGGACAGGGAGAACGTCACCTCGTCCCCGGACCCGGCCTCGTCCACCCCGACGCCCAGCACGCGCAGGCAGGCGACGGTGCTGCGCAGGTCGTCGCCCGGCGCGCGCAGGCGCACCTCCGCCGGGCCTCCGGCCAGCGCGTTGGCGATCAGCGCCCGGTGCGCCACCGACTTGTCCGCCGGCAGCCGCAGCTCGCCGCGCAGCAGGGCCACCGGCCGGGTGGGTCGCAGCCCCAGCACGCTCACGCGCCGCGCTCGCCCAGCAGGGTCGCCTGCGCCTCACGGCGCTGGACGGCGCGCGACGCCCGCAGGATGGCCCCGAAGACGAGCGTCATCTCCTCCGGGCTGAGCGGGCCGCTGCCCTCGGTGGCGGCC
>JBOGSY010000282.1:0-2988 GCA_050691915.1 Candidatus Limnocylindria bacterium
CCGACCAGCATGGCGGTCAGGACCCGCGGCAGCCGAAGCTCGAGGACGATCGTCTCGGCCGTCGGTGACCACGTCTCGGCCAGGGGCAGGCCGAGCAGGCGCCGCCCCAGGATGGCGGCCGTCTCGCCCAGCCCCACCCCGACGCTGCCGGTGGCGACGGCCACCAGCAGCACCGCCAGCGCCAGGACGGCACCGATCCCCAGCACCGCGGCGGCACGGGTCAGCGACGGGCCGGACAGGACGCGGCGGCTTGCGGCCGCAGGGCGGGCGGCGGCGGCGCGCATCAGCCGCCGACGAGGTCCGGGTGGATCGCCGCCGCCAGCGCCTCGAGGCCGTCCACGACCCGTGGCCCGGGACGGGTGATGACGATGTCCTCGGGCACCGGCAGCACGCGACCGTCGCGCACGGCGGCCATGCCCTGCCAGCCCGGCCGGGCGGCGACCGCCTCGGCGGTGATGGACGGGTCGTAGGCGGCGTCACCCAGCAGGATCAGCTCCGGGTCGGCGGCGACCAGGTCCTCCGGCTGGATGGCGGTGCTGACCGGGTCGCCGGTGATCGGCTCACCGCCGGCCAGCTCGATGAGCGACGCCAGGAACGAGTCCTGCCCGGCGGTGTAGATCACGCCGCCGAAGAGGCCCACCTCGTAGAAGGTGCGCGGCCGCTCTGCTTCGGCCACGGCCTGCTGGACGGCCTCGACCCGGGCGCGCATGTCGCCCACCACCGATTCCGCCTCCGGCAGCGCGTCGAGCGCCCGCGCCACCAGCTCGATGTCGGCGTACACCTCGTCGAGCGACTCGGGGTACAGGACCAGGACCGGGAAGCCGAGGCCGGCCAGCGCCTGGATGTCGGCGCTGGAGGTCAGCTCGTTGCCCGCCGCCAGGACGAGGTCCGGGTCGAGCGCCACGACCGCTTCGCGATCGACGCCGGTGAAGCTGGCCACGTCGGGAACGTCCGCGATGGCCGCGGTCACGTCCTCCGGAAACCCGTCCCGGAAGTCGTTGACGCCCACGATCTGGTCGCAGGCGCCCAGGGAGCACACGATCTCGGTGTTGGAGGGCGCCAGGCTGACGATGCGCTCCGGATCGGTCGGGACGCTGACGGTACGGCCGGCATCGTCGGTCAGGCTGAGGGGATAGCTGCTGGCCGGGGTGGGGCTGGCGGAGGGGGCGGCGGAGACGGTGGCCCCCGCCGTGGCGCTCGGCGTGGCCTGCGCCGCCGGTTGGCAGGCGGCCGCCAGCACGGACAGCAGGAGGAGCAGGATCGGGGCGCCGGGTCGGGAGCTCATGGTGATGCCTTCCCTTTCACACGAGGGTTCGGACATCGCGACCTGGCTGGGCGACCTGGCTCCCGGACGCAATGGTCCGGATACAGTTGCGGGACAGCGCCGGCCTTGCACCGGCTTCGCCATTTGACCGCCGGCCTTTCGGCGGCGGCACCCGTCGCGGTCTTCGGTTGGTAACGGCAGGATCCTAGCACGCCTCCGCGCGCCGGCACCACGGCTGCATGAGGCCCGCCGGCCGACGGGCGGAGGCGGGCCTCGAATGCGGGCGGGACCGCGGAGTTAGGCCGGGGCGGCCAGCTCCACCGTTCCGTACAGCGGCGTGTCCCGGGCCGCGTCGCTGAGCATGGGATCGAGCATCTTCTGCACGGCGAGGGTGTGCGAGCAGCCTCCCGCGGACTCGAAGAGGTGGCAATCGCAGTGCCACGCATCGGCGTTGAGCGAGATGGTGTGCGAGCTGTTGTCGCCAGCGAAGCTGGCAGTGAAGGACTGGATCTTCACCCGGTCCGGCTCGTGCGCATAGCGCATGGCCTTCTCGACCTTGCCGATCATGCTCGAATGCACGTCGCGTCTCCTCCCGGCGCCAGCACCCGGCGCCGTCTATCGGCGCCCGTCAGTCCGTCGACCTGGCGAGCCGCTGCTTCAACATTGCCAACAGTGTAACCGGGGTTGGATCGGTCTGGTAGAGGACGGCGAGATACACGCTCACAAGATCGCCCATCGCGACCGCTGTCAGCGTCCGGGCCAGCGGCGACCCGCCCTCCGCCCAGTGCACGCCGCGGTTGGTGGCTCGCTCCCCCAGCAGCTCCTCGACCACCCGGTAGCGCTGCGCGATCTCCGGCGCCTCCTCGCGCTCGCGGACCTCGACCACGTACAGGGCGTCGGACAGCTCCCGCGGGTTGAGGGTGCCCTCGATCGCGTTGTGGTTCGCCTCCGGCATAGGCTCGAACATGGCCCAGGCCTTGGCGTTCTCGTTGAGCTGGGTCTTCCAGCGGTGGGCGACCGGCGCCATGGCTCCCGCCCCGTAGACGACGGGGATGCGACCGAACATGGCCCACGCCAGCTGCTTGGCCGGGTTGGCGTCGGTCTCGACCGATGGTGCGTTGCGCTCCAGGACCGACTCCAGCGTCTCCACCGCGCCGGCATATGGGTCCGGATCTACCAGCAGGCCGGCCTGGACCAGGAGCTCGTGGACCAGGACCAGCCCGTAGCCCACCGCCGCCCGCGGCTGGCCGGGCGCCTCGTAGCGCAGAAACGGCGCGCCCTCGGCGCTCGCCTCGTCGCCCAGCCTGCCACCCGTGCTGGCCACCACCAGCGGCAGGCCGCGACGCCGGGCTTCGGCGGCGCCGGACAGGGTCTCCACCGTCTCGCCGGAGTGGCTGGCCGCGAGCACCAGGGTCCGTGGCCCCGCCCAGCCGGGGAGGCCGTAGTCGCGATGGATCACCAGCGGCACGCGCAGCCGGGCGCCCGCCACGCCGGCCACCAGCTCGGCGCCGATGGCGGAGCCGCCCATCCCAAGCACCAGCACCTGGTCCACGTCGCGGTGCGCCTCACGCAGGCGGGTGGCCGCCGCGACCCGGCGCCCGAGGGCGACCTGGCGCGGGAGATCGCGCACCCGGCCGAGCATGTCCCCGGCGTCGATCCGGCGCAGCACCGCCGGGTCGTCCAGGGTGATCGCCTCGTCGAAGGGGGGCGGTGCGTCCGGCGCG
>JBOGSY010000283.1:0-2987 GCA_050691915.1 Candidatus Limnocylindria bacterium
CATCGAGGGGCTTGACGCCATGGTGCCGATCCTGGACCGCATCCTGGGCGACGCGGCGACAGCCGGCTCGCGCGACGTGGTGATCGGCATGGCGCACCGGGGCCGGCTGAACGTGCTGGCCCACGTGGTGGGCGTCCCCTACGAGGCCATCCTGGCCGAGTTCGAGTCCGGGCGGGCCGGGACCGATGCCCGCGCGCCGCGGGGCGGATCGGACGACGTGAAGTACCACCTGGGCGCGGACGGCACCTACCGGACCCCGGGCGGCCGTGAGATGCACGTGACCGTGTCTCCGAATCCCAGCCACCTGGAGGCGGTGAACCCGGTGGTCGAGGGGCGGGCCCGCGCCCAGCAGTCGGACCGCTCCGCGCCGGAGGTGCGGGTCGACCCGGATCGCACCCTGCCGCTCCTGATCCATGGCGACGCCGCCTTCGCCGCGCAGGGCGTGGTGGCCGAGACACTGAACCTGGCCCGGCTGGCCGGCTACAGCACCGGCGGCACCGTGCACCTGATCGCCAACAACCAGGTCGGGTTCACCACCGGGCCGGGCGAGGCGCGCTCGACGGCCTACTCCTCCGACCTGGCCAAGGGCTTCGACGTCCCGATCATCCACGTCAACGCCGACGATCCGGAGGCGTGCCTGGCGGCCGCGCGGCTGGCGATGGCCTATCGCGAGCGCTTCCACGGGGACGTGGTGATCGACCTGGTCGGCTACCGCCGCTACGGCCATAACGAGGGCGACGATCCTGCCTTCACCCAGCCGCTGATGACCGATGCGATCGCCGGCCACCCCAGCGTGCGCGAGCTCTATCGCCGGCGCCTGGTGGAGGCCGGCGTCGTCTCCGATGCGGAGGCCGAGGCGGCGGCCCGCGCCGTGGCCGATGACCTGGCCGCGCGCCAGGCTGCGGTGCGCCGGCAGCACGCCGAGCCGCAGCTCGACCGGGGCGCGGAGGCCATCGAGCTCGACACCTCGCCGGAGCCTGCCACCGCGGTCGACCTCGCCCGGCTCCGCGCCCTCAATGCCGGGCTCTACCGCTGGCCGGACGGCTTCGGGATCCATCCCCGGCTGGAGAAGCAGCTGGCCCGTCGCCGCTCGCTGCTGGACGCCGACGGCGCCCGCCTCGACTGGGCGCAGGCCGAGGCCCTGGCCTTCGCCTCGCTGCTGGTGGACGGGACGCCCATCCGGCTCACCGGACAGGACACCGTGCGCGGCACCTTCAGCCAGCGGCACCAGACCCTCTTCGCCGCGCGCAGCGGGGAGGCGTACACCCCGATCCGCCAGCTCGAGGGCCTGCGGGCCAGCTTCGAGCTGCACAACAGCCCGCTGTCCGAGTACGCCTGCCTGGGCTTCGAATACGGCTACGCCGTGACCGCGCCCGAGGCGCTCGTCGTGTGGGAGGCCCAGTACGGCGACTTCGTGAACGGCGCGGAGATCATCATCGACCAGTTCCTGATCGCCGGCCTGGCCAAGTGGCGGCAGACATCGCGGCTCACGCTGCTGCTGCCGCACGGGTACGAGGGATCCGGGCCGGAGCACTCGTCGGCCCGGCTGGAGCGGTTCCTGGCGCTGGGGGCGGAGGGCAACATCCGGGTCGTCTACCCCACCACCCCGGCCCAGTACTTCCACCTGCTGCGCCGCCAGGCCCTCCACGGGGAGCTCAGGCCGCTGGTGGTCATGACCCCCAAGTCGCTGCTGCGCCTGCCGGAGGCGTCGTCGGCGGTGGCGGAGCTCAGCTCGGGCGGCTTCGCGCCGGCGCTGGACGACCCTGCCACCGGCGAGCCGGCCGCGGCCGCCGCCGTGCGGCGCCTGGTCCTGTGCAGCGGCAAGGTCTACTACGACCTGGTCACGTCCGACGCGCGCGCCGCGCACCCGGAGCTGGCCATCGTCCGCGTCGAGCGGCTCTACCCCTTCCCGACCGATGAGCTGGAGGCGATTTTGCGGCGCTACGTGAACGTCGAGCGGGTCTCGTGGGTCCAGGAGGAGCCGCGCAACATGGGGGCGCGCAAGTTCGTGCTGCCCAGAATCCGGCACCTGGTGCCGTTCCGCATCCCGCTGGGCGACATCAGCCGCCCGGAGCGCTCGCGCCCGGCCGAGGGCTATCCGGCGGCGCATGCCACCGAGCAGGCGCGGATCGTGACGGAGGCGCTGACCAGCTAGCCGCGCGGGCTAGGCGGCCGGAGCGCTGCGCATCCTTCCGAACCAGCTCGCCAGGACCCCCAGCAGCAACCCCGCAGCGAGCACGATCACCGGCGTGGCCGCGCCCAGCGGGAGCGTCGCGAAGGAGATCAACAGGACCGCGGCGCCCACCCCCAGCAGGAGGCCGCCCACCGAGCCTGCCAGCCACCGCCCGCGGGTGCCGACCGCCAGCAGGACCAGTCCCACGACCGCCAGCGCCAGGCCCGCCAGGAAGGGGATGGTCCCGATCGGGTCGCCCGCCAGCTTCAACCAGCCACTGCCCGAGCACGAGCCGCCCTCCCCCGCCATCTCTCCCGAGACGTGGAACAGGCCGGTGAAGCGGAACGGGGCGTTGGCGCTGACGCTCACGACATCGCTGCCGCCGGTGTCCCCATCCTCGTTCGGGTCCCCCCCGCGCAGGGGCGTGGGAAGGCCGAAGACGTCGACGTGCCAGGTGTGGTCGGTGATCACCTGCGACCCGGTGGTCCCGGTCCAGCTGACCGTGCCGTCCCAGTCGACCAGCAACGGGTCCTGCTGCGTGGCCGAGCCATCCCCGCCGGTGGCGGTGTCGAGGGTTGCGCCGTCGACGGCAAGCGAGGTGAGCGACAGGGTGCAGCCGCCCAGCGGGAACGCGGCCGCCGGACCGCGCATCAGGAGGAGCGGAACCAGGAGCGCGAGGATCGCGAGGCCGCGCATGAACGAACGCATGGGCAGGATGCCTCCCATCGGCTCGCCGGAACGGCGCCGCGCCGTGGGCACCGGCCCGGTCGCGCTCCGGTCGCGTCGGGCCCGATCCTACGCCGCTGCCGGCGGC
>JBOGSY010000284.1:0-2979 GCA_050691915.1 Candidatus Limnocylindria bacterium
GCGTCAGGCGGTCTCCAGGCCGCGTGGATCTCGTCGCCCTCCGGTCTGGCTTTCACCATCGGCGGCCTTGCCGCAGTCGCCGCATTCGTGGGTGGGCTCGTTCTCATCGGGCCGAGTCTGGCCGCGCAAACAGCGGTCCAGACAGAGTTGGCGACGGGTGACGGTCTGCCGACCGACGCTCAGCGTCAGCGTCTCGCCTGGGCCGAGCGGCGAATGCGGCTGGCCAGCCGGGTCGATCTTCCGCTCATCCTGCTAGCCGGCCTGACGATGGCGGTCGCTCGCTACCTCTAGTACAGGAGCCCCCAAAGTGCTGACCTACGAAGCGCGCCGTCGAGTGAATCGACCGCCGGAAGCGGTGTTCGACGTCATCGGTACCCACGTCTACGAGAACCACCCGAAGTGGGAGTCCGAGGTCGTCGAGATCCGTCCTCTCACGGAGCCCCCGGTGCGTGTCGGCAGTCGCGCGGTCATGGTCCGGCGTGAATACGGTCGGACGAGTGAGGTCACCTACGAGGTAACGGATTTCGATCAGGATCGGAGAATCGCGTTCCGTCACATCTCCACCCAGATGGCGTTCGAGATCGCCTTCGCCCTGGAGCCCGTCGGCGAGGGGGGCAGCGAACTCGCAGTCCAGATCCGGGCGCAGCCGAAGGGCGCCTTCCGGCTGATGACTCCCCTGGTCGCGCGCAACCTGCCCAGGACCAGTGAGCGGATCACCAGCCAGATGGTTGCCCTCGTCGAGAGCCAGCGGTGATCGACCGCCAGCTTCGCGCCACCATGAGATCCAGCTCAACCTTCAGCCATGATGCGCCCAAGATCCGGACAACTCACCGCATGGCAGCGGTCCTCTACGTGTTCCTCCGGCTCGCGCTTGGCCGGTCGGTGCAGCCGGCGGCTTCGGCATGAATCCATAAGGAGATCGACGATGGCTTCGCAGAGATTGGCTGGCGTCTTGTGGCTGATCGCGGGTATCAGCAGCGGCGGCATCGCCTTCTTCCTGGTTGACCCGCTGGACCTGGCCATCTTCATCGGCGGCGCGGTGCTGGCGGTGCTGCTCGCGCTCGCAATGCTGGTGCGTCCGTCGCCGTCATGGGTCACCTGGTCGAACCTGCTCGGAGCCGCATGGCTGCTGGCATTCGGAGCCCTCATCCTGACCAAGCTATCCCTCCCGATTGAACAGCTCTTGTCCGTCGTTTGGATATTCGGCTTCGGCGTCGCCGGCGCAGTCGTGGCGTTTGCGCGTCGGCGGCGGACTGCACCGGCATGACCTCCACCCAGAAGGCCGACCCGCACGTTCCAGCCGGCTTCGGCGCGGGGGCCGCGCCTGATGGTGACCGTCGGGCGCTTCGCGTGGCCGCAGCGCTCCATGTGCTGCTGGGTCTGGGGTTCGGCGTCGGAAGTGCGCCGGTGCTCGTGTACTTCGCGCGAAATGGAGAGCTACCGATGTCCCCCTTCGGCTGGCGCTGGATGGCCGGCCCGGTCGAACAGCTGGGGCCCGTGCCCTTCATGGCTCTTGGGTGGACGCTGGTCGCAGTCAGTGTCCTCGACGTCCTGGCTGGCCGATGGCTCTGGCAGGGACGCCGACGTGGCCTGCAGTTGGGCGTTGCGACGAATGCCTGCGCCTTCGCGCTCGGGCTTGGGTTTGCACTCCCGGCGCTCATCGTCGGCGTCCCCCTGCGCGCGGTCCTGGCCTGGGCAGGCCGCGGCGCTCTCGACCGATGATGAGTCTCCCGGCCACAACCGTCGCCGGCCTGATCCTCGGCTTCGCCGCCCTCGCCTTCGGGGCAGTCATTCTGACCAGCCTGTCCCTACTGCCGTTCCTCCTCGTTGGCGTACCCATTCGGCTCAGCCTGACCTGGGCAGGGCCAGGGAGCCTGCGATGAGCCTGAATACGGCGGTCCAAGGAGAGCTCGATGAAGCATGACGATCCGGCCTACCGTGGCCAGAGCGAGTACACCCCGTTCTTCCTTAAGATCTACGATCCCCTGATCCTCGGCTTCTTCACCCGGCTGGTGTGGCGCTGCCCGACGAGTCTTCTGGTGGAGCGATACCGGCGGCACATCCGCCCCCGACACCTGGACGTTGGCCCGGGCACCGGCTACTTCTTGGAACGAGCCGGCCTGCCTGCCGGCACCCCCGTCACCATCCTCGATCCCAACGTGAACGTCCTCGATCATGCCTCCCGGCGCCTGCAGCGCCTGGACCTCACGGCCGTCGAGGCCGACGTCTGCAAGCCGCTTCCACTCGCCGGAACGTTCGATTCCGCCGCGCTGCACGGTGTGATCCATTGCCTACCGGGACCGCTCTCGCGCAAGGCGGTGGCCGTGGCCAACGTGGCTGCCGTCCTCGCACCGACTGGCGTCCTCTTCGGCGCATCGATCCTCGGGCCCTCAGAGCCACACACATGGTTGTCGCGGAGGATCCTCGATGCCAATAACCGGCGGGGCATCTTCGACAACCTGGGCGACACCCAGGAGGGGCTCGGCGAGATCCTCGGGGCATCGTTCGAGCACGTGGAACTCGAGACGGTCGGCTCGATGGCGATCTTCGCGGCCACGAACCCACGCACCTAGGCACCCACGCCGGGGTGGATCCAAGCCGCTGATCCGAAGTCAGCTGCTCTGATCCGCTGAGCTACGGGCGCCCGTTTCACGCTCAAAGAGTGCGGATAACTCGACCGGCATTGTGCCACAGCGCTCGCAGAGCCGATTTTCAAAGCCCTTGCCTGTGCCTCGCGGCGCGACGTTGCACCTACCGGCCGGCACGTCGGAGCACACTCCCGCCGTTCCGTCATCGATGGAGGTACTCGCTGTCGCTGTAGCGGCAGCGACGTACAGTGGCAGGCGTGCGGCCCGGAACGAGATACGCGCGCAGCGGCGACGTCAGCATCGCCTACCAGGTCCTGGGTGACGGACCGATCGACCTCGTCCTGGTGCCGGGCTTCGTGTCGCACCTCGAGGTGGGCTGGGAGGAGCCCAA
>JBOGSY010000285.1:0-2960 GCA_050691915.1 Candidatus Limnocylindria bacterium
GGTCTCTTCTTCGTCATCGGCGTCGCCAACCTGCTCTACCTGGTGCCCACCATCACCCTCTTCCAGGAGCGCACCCCGCAGCGCCTGTTCGGGCGGGTGGTGTCGACCCGGCAGGCGCTCACCTTCGGGGCCATGGCGCTCTCCATGGGGCTGGCCGGCTGGCTGTCCGGCATCCTGGGGGCCGATGCGGTCCTGATGCTGGGCGGGGCGGTGATCGCGGCGGCGGGCCTGGTTGGCCTCCTGCTGCCGGCCATGCGCGACGCGCGATAGCCTGCTAACCTTCGGCCCGCCGTGGGACCCATCCTGGACCTGGCGGTCGTTGCCCTGGCCGTCGCGGTCTGCGGCACGCTCGGATTGCTCGCCTGGACGCTCGGCGTCACCATCCCCGCCGCGTTGCGACGCTCGCGCGGCGACCTGGTGGGGGCGCGGCTGCGGCTGGCGGTCGCCGAGCGACGCCTCCGCCGGACGGCGGAGCGGGTGGGGCGGACCGCGGAGCGGGCCGAGAGGCGGGCTGGGCCGGAAGGAGACGGATGACCGATCAGCAGCGAACGTCCGGCGGCACGGGTGGCTACCGGGGCGCGCTCGCCCCACGCAACGATCGCCTGGCGCGACCGTGGGTCGTGGTGGTGATCGCGGGCTTCCTGCTGATGTTCGTCCTGTCCTTCATGGGGCTGCCCAGCGGCCTCTTCCCGGAGGAGACCCCGCTGCCGTCGGTCGCGCCGAGCATCAGCCTGGCGCCATCGGCCTCGGTGGCCCCTTCGGGTGGCGCCCCCGAATAGGTGTACGATATTCGACCGGGGTCCTGAACGGAGGGGAGTTCTGATGGCCGAGTCCAGATCGGTCCTTGTCGTGGATGACGATGCGCAGATTCGTTCGCTGCTCGCCGACCTGCTGAAATCGAACGGGTACCAGATCCGCCAGGCCAAGACCGGCGCGGAGGCGATCGCCTCGGTCGGCAAGCAGCGGCCCGACCTCGTGATGATGGACGTCAAGCTTCCGGACCAGGACGGGCTGGACCTGCTGCGCAACATCAAGCGCGAGCGGCCGGAGCTCGAGGTGATCGTGATGACCGCCTACGGCGGGTCGTCATCGGCCATCAAGGCCATGGAGCACGGCGCCTACGACTACGTCACCAAGCCGTTCGAGATCGACGACCTGCTGGCCACCCTGCACCGCGTCTTCGAGCACGCGGCCATGTCCGAGGAGGTCAGCGCCCTGCGCCTGGAGCTGGGCAAGTCGGCCGCGGACCGCGAGCGGATCGTGGGCTCCTCGCGGCCGATGCTCGAGGTCTACAAGCTGATCGGCAAGGTCGCCGCCTCGGAAGCCACGGTCCTGATCACCGGCGAGTCCGGCACCGGCAAGGAGCTGGTGGCCGAGGCGCTGCACCGCGCCTCCAAGCGCAACCCGCATCCGCTGGTCAAGGTCTCGTGCGCGGCGCTGCCCGAGACGCTGCTGGAGACGGAGCTGTTCGGCCACGAGAAGGGCTCGTTCACCGGCGCCATGGCCATGCGCAAGGGCCGCTTCGAGACGGCCAACAAGGGCACCATCTTCCTGGACGAGATCGGCGAGATGACGCTGGGCACCCAGACCAAGCTGCTGCGCATCCTCCAGGAGCGCGAGTTCGAGCGGATCGGCTCCAACGTGCCGATCAAGGTCGACATCCGGGTCATCACCGCCACCAACCGCAACCTGGCCGAGGAGGTGGACGCCGGCCGCTTCCGCGAAGACCTCTACTACCGCCTCAACGTCATCCACGTCGACATGCCGCCCCTCCGCGAGCGCATGGAGGACCTGCCGCTCCTGGTCGAGCACTTCCTGGCCCGATACCGATGGCGCCCGGATGCCATCCCCACCACCATCTCCGAGGAGGCGATGGCGCGCCTGATGGAGCACACCTGGCCGGGCAACGTGCGCGAGCTGGAGAACGCGGTGGAGCGGGCGGTCATCCTCTCGCGCGGCATGCCGATCATGCCGGACCACCTGCCCCTCCTCGAGTCACCGGCCGCGGCCGGTGGCCGGGCACGCTCGCGCCGCGCCGCAGCGGCCCGCGCCGGGGCTGGGGGAGAGGCGGAGGACGGCGCCGCCGAGGCCGCCGCGGGAGAGGCCACGGGCGCGGATGCCGCGGCCGCAGGGGCTGGGCCTGGGGCCGCGGGCACGAATGGCAATGGCGTCGCGGGCAACGGCACCTTCAAGGAGGAGGTCGAGGCGCTGGAGAAGCGGCTCATCGCCGAGGCGCTGGCCCGCCACGGCGGCAACCGCTCGAAGGCCGCCCAGGAGCTGGGCATCTACCGCCGCCTGCTCTACGCCAAGATGCGGGAGTACGGCCTCGGGGAGTAGGCCGCCCCCCGGCGCGGGGTTGATTCCTTGGGATTTCGCCAGCTGGTGGTGGTATCAGCGAGGATTCGGGCCGGCTGACCGGTTTCGTGGCGCTTTCAGCCAGCTGCTGACCGGATTCGGCCAGGAGCGGGCCTTTCGGGGCTCCGGCCGGGAGATTCGTCGCCGATACCGCCACCAGCTGGCGATTCCCGCCCGATGAGCCCCCGGCCCGGCCGGCGAGATCGGGCTCATCGCCGAGGCGCTGGCCCGCCACGGCGGCAACCGCTCCAAGGCCGCCCAGGAGCTGGCGCGGGGTTGATTCCTTGGGATTTCGCCACCTGGTGGTGGTATCAGCCAGGATTCGGGCCGGCAGGCCGGTTTCGTCGCGTTTTCAGCCAGCTGCTGACCGGATTCGGCCAGGAAGCGGGGCCTTTGGGGCTCCGGCCGGGAGATTCGTCGCCGATACCGCCACCAGCTGGCGATTCCCGCCCGATGAGCCCCCGGCCCGGCCGGCGAGATCGGGCGCCCCGGCCGGCGCGGAGACGCCCGATCTCGCCACACGGATCCGCTTCTACCCGGCTGACTGCGGACGCGGGCCATGGCGCGGGCCCTGGCGCGGAGAACGCACCAGCCGCAGGATCGCG
>JBOGSY010000286.1:0-2960 GCA_050691915.1 Candidatus Limnocylindria bacterium
CCCACCGATGGTACCCTTGGGGTGGTTGGGAGGGGGAGCGGGCCGGGGCCGCGGGTCCACCCAAGGGGAAAATGGCCTAGTCCGGGCGAACCCGATCGCAGGTCGAGACCACCCGTCTCGCGACCCCTCTGCCGGAGATCGCCGATCGCCCCGCTCACATCGCCATTTCGAAGGTGGGCAGGACCACCGCTTACGTTCAAAACATTACGGGGCTGGTGTCTTTGCATCGGCGATGAACAGATAGGATTTCCCGGTGGGAGTCGAAAAGACGTGGTTGGTGGCGGGGCTGTTGACCGTCTCGATCAGGCCCATCCCGTCATAGACGTCGACTTTGGTCGCGGCCGCCGGGATGTCGTCAATGGTGAAGGTGTCGCCGAAGAGCGTGGACCAGCTCGAGTGGAGGTTCTGGAATACCCATGCGGACTTGCCGCCGCCACTCAACTTGTGGACGCCGGTACCCTTCGGGTCGTTGAAGGTGAAGTGCATGGCCCACAGCAGGTCGAGGAGCATCTTGTAGGTGTGCCCGCACCAGCGCTCGACCCGGGGTTCCAGTTGCTCCGCCATGTACCAGACCGGGTTGCCCTGCATCCACAGCTGCCACGGCAACCGCGGCCCCTGCGAGAGCGTCCCGTTCGGCCTGAGCGTGCCCCACACGTCGAACATCGAGGTGAGGAACCAGTTGCGGGCGGTCGCTTCGTCGTAGCCTTGGCTCGTGGCATCCGGGTCGCCCCGGATGTTGGTTTCGGTGCAGATGATGTCGATGTCCTGGCGCGTGATGCCGCACTGGACGACGAATTGGTCGGCGTCGTGCTGGTGGGAGCGGTTGTAGGTGTCGTGAATCTCCGCCCCGTTCTTCGAGTGATAGGTGTGCAGGTCGAAGCCTTCGAGCGTGCCGTCGTTGATCAGGTCGGCGACCGCAAGGCAATAGCCGTGCCCGGTGTATTCCTGGTCACGGTTGCCGCTCAGGTAGCCGGCCGGCCATACCTTGCCGTCGGGGTCGCTGCTGTGGACGCCGTCCGCGAGGCCGTGGAGCATGTCGTGGTACTGGGCATGGGTGAGGCCGGGGGTCTCGCCACCATCATGGTCGGGCTCGTTGATGGCGGCGTAGCCGTACGCGCCCAGCTCGGTTATTCCCTGGCCGACCAGGAACGAGGAGCCCTGCTTGAAGCGGTTCGCGAACGCCTGGCCGATATTGAACCAGTCGGCGTAGTTGCGTTGCGGGATACCGGTCTCGGCCGAATTCAGGTCGTCGGTGAATACGAAACTGAAATAGGGTCGGACGCCGTTTTGGAGCAGAGCCACGACGACGGCGTCCATATTCGAGGGGCTCGGGGCGCCGCCCTGGAAATAGTCGTTCTTGGGGTGGCAGGATACACGGCCAAGTCCGCAATGAAGCGTGGCGAGGTCCGTAATTTTGTGGGAGCCGGCTTCAGACTTGAAGATGTTGCCGCCGCCTGATACCGAGCCGATCGTCGCGCTCACCGTGGCAGCGCTCGTCACGGTGACCGGAACGTCCAGCGTATTGTTGGTTTCATCCAGCTCCGAGATGCGGTTGACGTCGTCCACCTGGACGCGGATCGTGTAGCTGCCAGCCTGGGTGTCGTTCCAGTACCTGTCGCCGTCGGGACCGCCGTTGGCGCGCAGGCTGCGGGTTGCGCCGGCCGGGATCGCCTGGGTGTGGTCGTCCGACCAGGCTACCAGAGTATCATTCACGCGGAAGGCGACGCCGGTGATCACGCCGGCGGGCGTCGACCCCGTGCCCTGGTTCTTGACGTCTGCCTCCAACCACACGTCGCTGCCGGCCTGGATCGGCCCGGCGTGCCACGTCGCGCCGTCGTTCTCGCTCCATCTCAATGCGGTGACGACGAGGTCGGGCGCTCCGTGCGCGCACCGCGTGAGGCCAAGACCGAGAAAGAGGCCGGCGTTGAATTGGCGCCGGTCGATGGTCTGCACGGCGCCTCTCCCCTCACCCGGCCAGCATCAGGACGACCCGGAGCTCGCCCTGCTGATCGGGCATGCCGGATCCGGTGCGCAGCTTGACCGCGAACGCCATCTCGGTCGCGGTCGACGAAGCTTCGAGATATTTGAGGTACTCGAGGCAAACGGCGCTCAGATCCAGCGCGGCGGGCGCCACGGGCTCGACGAAGACCTCCCGTCCGGCCGGCGCGGCGCCGAGCCCGTGCGGGACCATCAGGATCTGCTCGACGGTACTGTCGAGGTCGATCCAGATCCCATGATCCGCGCCGCTGAGGACCACGATCGGGAGGCCGGTCTGGAGGGCCTCGATCTCCGCCTTGGCCGCCGCCCAATTGGCGCGCATGGCACTCTTGGACGCCGGGATGCCGTCCTCGGGCCGGGTCGGGTCGATGGCGCTCGCCACGAACTCACCTCCCTGACTGGTCTGCCCGACCGCCGCCGACCGGCGCGCCCGAGGCGTCGCCGGCGGTTTGGCAGATCGACCTCGGCATGTCACCCCCGGCAGCGACGCCGGCCCCGAGCTCGCCGCTGCTCACCGCATCGATGGGCGTCGCGCCAGCGGCGGCCTCGGCGCCGATGTCGCGACTGAAGCTCACGTCAAGGTCGGCCATCGCGTATCTCACGGGCGCAAACGCGCAGGTCGGGCGCGCTGTGCCGGACCTGACGCCGCCCCTGGATACAAGGCCGGGCCGCGCAAGTCAAGAATGTTTTCCTATGCTCGCATCGCCGCGCTCCGAACCAGGCCTTGCGAGGCCGCGCGGCGTGCGCGTTCTGCCCTGGCCAGCGCTGCCGCCGTCTCAATACGCTTCCTTGCCGATGAACCCCTTAAGCGGCGTCAGCGCGATGATCTTGAGGTCGAACAGGAGTGACCAATTCTCGAGGTAATAGATGTCGAACTCTACCCGATTGCGCAGCTTCTCGACGCTGTCGATGGTGCCGCGCCAGCCGTTGATCTGAGCCCAGCCGGTGATGCCCGGCTTCAC
>JBOGSY010000287.1:0-2957 GCA_050691915.1 Candidatus Limnocylindria bacterium
GCCCGGCTGGGCGCCCACCGCCACGCCCGCGCGACGGCAGAGCGCAACGCTCGTCTCCATGACGCGGAAGTCGCCGGCATGGAAGCCGCATGCCAGGTTGGCGCTGGTGATGTGGACCACCAGCCGCTCGTCATCGCCGAGCGTCCAGCGCCCGTAGCTCTCGCCGAGGTCGGCGTTGAGGTCCATCCGGCTCATCGTAGCCCCGCTCAACATAGCGCCGCGCCGTGGTTGCGGAGACCGCGTAGCATCTGCGTCGTGACCATCGACTCCACTCCTCCTCCTCCTCCTTCTTCACCGCCGCCCGCTGCCTCCAGCGCCCGCGAGCCGGAAGGTCCGTCGAGCCTGGCCATCGGCGCCATCCTGATCGTCATCGGCGCCATCCTGTTCGCCGGCAACCTGGCCGGCATCGGCGTCGAGGACATCGGCTGGCCCTTCTTCGTGATCGCGGTGGGGCTCGCGATCCTGGTCGTTGGGCTGGTGGTCGTCAACGAGAGCGGCGTGGTCGTGGGCGGCACGATCACCACCGTCGTCGGGCTCATCCTCTTCTACCAGGAGCGGACCGATCACTGGGAGAGCTGGGCCTATGCCTGGGCCCTGATCCCGGCGGCCAGCGGGCTGGGCCTGGCGCTGTGGGGCATCCGCAGCGGCAAGACTGGCGATATGCGTGGCGGCACGTGGGGCCTTCTCGGAGGGTTGGGCATGTTCGCCATCGGTTTCCTCTTCTTCGAGGGGATCATCGGCATCAGTGGCGAGCGCCTCGATGTGCCCGAGTGGCTGCTGCCGGCTGCCGTGATCCTGGCCGGGGTGGTGGTGCTCGGCCGCGGCCTCCTCGAGCAGCGGGAACCCGGGACCGAATAGCCGGCTTCCGCGCGTTGACCCTCGGGCGGGCGTTTGGAACATTGCCTCCCCTGGCGCGCAATGTTCCGGACCGATGCGCTGGTCTGGAAGATTGCGCACGCAGGCGCACAATGTCCGGCCCGTGGGCGTGGGTCCGAGGCGTCCCGAGCGTGAATGGCAGCTCCGCCGCCCGCATCTCCCCCGCAATGCTCCCGTAGCGGCACAATCTTCCAAATGGAAGGGCTCGCGCGGGGCTCCCTGAGTCGTTCCGTGCGGCAGAGGCACGCATCGGCCAGGCAGCGGCGGTCCCCTGAGCTATTGCGCGCTTCGTGTGCGGCAGAGGCACGCATCGGCCAGGCAGCAGCGGTTCGGGGCCGATCCGGTGGCCACGTCGTGCATCGGCGGCACATTCCCACCACGCAGCACTCGCTGGCACCCCCAAACTGCTCCCGCGTGGCCGATACATGACGCACCGTCACATCCGGCGGCCAGGACGTGCCGAGGTTGGCGGCCCTGTGCCGCCGAGGCACAAACCCGCCAGGCAAAGCCGACGCCAGGCATTCGACCCCGCAAGGCCCATAACGCCCCAACGGCCTTCGCCTCGCGAGGGCGGCGCGCGGGCCGTATCCTTGAGGGGACATGGCCTCGAATGACCCCACCGACGCGCTGAACCTGGTCAACGCCGGGTACGTGGCGGACCTCTACGAGCAGTATCGGCGCGATCCGTCGAGCGTGGATCCCGAATGGCGATCCCTCTTCGACTCTGGCGCCGGCGGATACGAGCCGGTGGCCTCGACGTCCGACGCCTCGAATGGCAACCGGACGGCCGAGGCCACGACCGCACCACCCGAGAACGCCACAACGCGACCACCTTCGCCGGCCGAGGAAAGATCGAAGCCGGCCACGCTACCGAAGCCGGCCACGCCATCGGTCCCGGCCACGCCATCGGTCCCGGCCACGCCATCGGTCCCGGAAGGTGCATTCCCGATCAAGGGGCCTGCCGCGACACTGGCCAGGAACATGGTCGCCAGCCTGGGCGTGCCGACCGCGACGAGCTACCGCGATATCGACGTGGCCACCCTGGAGGCACGACGCAAGGAGCTCAACCGGCAGATCGAGCCGCGGAAGGTGAGCTTCACGCACCTCATCGGCTGGGCGATCGTGCAGGCCGCGGCCGAGCAGCGCTCGATGAGCCACTACTTCACCGAGGCCGATGGACACGCCTACCGCGTTGACCCGGGCAGGATCAACCTGGGGCTGGCGGTGGACGTCGAGCGCAAGGACGGCAGCCGCTTCCTGGTGGTGCCCGTCATCAAGGCCTCCGACGAGATGGACTTCGCCGCCTTCCACACCCGATACGAGGAGCTTGTCGCCAACGCGCGCAGCAACAAGCTCGCGCCCGACGATTACGCCGGCGCCACGATCACGCTCACCAACCCCGGGACGCTCGGCACCACCATGAGCGTCCCGCGCCTCATGCCGAAGCAGGGCACGATCGTCGCGACCGGCACCATCCGCGCGGTGGGCGCCGACCGACGTATGACGATCAGCTCCACCTACGACCACCGCATCATCCAGGGCGCCGAGTCAGGCCTCTTCCTGAAGCGCATCGACGCTCTCCTCTCGGGCGAGGACCGCTTCTACGCCGATGCCTTCGAGGCGATCGGTGCCGGTGCCCAGCCCTCGAAGGTCACCAGTCCTGAGCCGATGACGCCCGCGACCAGGGCCGATGGCGACACGTACGAGCAGCTCAAGGCGGTCGCCGCCGGCATGGCCCTCGTCAAGGCACACCGCCACTTCGGGCACATGGCGGCGCGCCTCGACCCGCTCGGCGCGGAGCCGCCGGGCGACCCCGCGCTCGACCCCGGACCGCTGGGCCTGACGCCGGAGGCGATGGCATCGGTCCCGGCCGAGCTGCTGCGCATCTACGTGCCCGGCGCGACGCTGGCCGAGGCCCTGCCGCATCTCCAGGAGACCTACGCCGGCACGATCGCCTACGAGGTCGAGCACATCGCCTCGCATACCGAGCGGGTCTGGCTCAGGCAGGTGATCGAGTCGGGCGAGCACCGTCGATCGATGGAGGCCGATGACCGGCTCGCGCTCTTCGAGCGCCTGGTGAG
>JBOGSY010000288.1:0-2947 GCA_050691915.1 Candidatus Limnocylindria bacterium
CCGCCAGGCTGTGGCCGGGGCGAGTCGCACTGGTCGGGATCGAGCGGCCACGCGACGTGCTGGATGCCCGGATCCAGGAGCGGGCGGCGGCCATGTTCCGCTCCGGCCTGGTCGATGAGGTGCGCTCCCTGCTCGCGTCCGGGATCGGCCGCGAGCTGGGGCCCATGACCGGGCACGGCTACCGCGAGGCGGCCCGGGTCGCGGCGGGCGAGATCACGGTCGAAGCGGCGCTGGAGATCACGGTCCGCCACACCCGGCAGTACGCCAGGCGTCAGCTGACCTGGTTCCGGCGCGATGCGCGAATCGCCTGGCTGGCGGCGGGCAGCGAACCCGCCGACACGCCGGCCGTGGTCGACGCCGCCGTGGAGCGGTTGCGGGTCCTGGTCTGAGGCCTGAGCGGCGGGTCAGCCGGCCGGCAGCCCGATCGACTGGCGCCAGGCGGCCATCGGCGAGCTGCCCGGGTCCTCGCCGCCTACGACGGTGGTCGGGAAGGGCGCCGGCGCTTCGGAGCGATCCGACACCTTCGGCAGCGAGCCGGGGCGCCCCAGCAGGAAGCCCTGGCCCGCGGTCACGCCCAGGGCCAGCAGCTGCTTGACCTGCTCGGGGTGTTCGATCCCCTCGCCCACGACCAGCGACCCGGTGCGCGCCGCGAGCGAGACCACCGACTCGACCACGGCGCTCGACGGCGCGCTGGAGGCGCTGCGCTGCACCAGGCTGAGGTCGACCTTGATGATGTCGAAGGTGAGCTCGCTGAGCAGGCGCAGGCCGGCGTTGCCGGCGCCGACGTCGTCGGCGGCCAGCCGGATCCCGGCTGCGCGGCAGGTGTCCAGCTTGAGGCGCACGCGCTCGACATCGGTCAGGGGCTGGCGCTCGGTGAGCTCGATGACCAGCCGCTCCGGGGGGAAGCCGTGGCGCGCCAGGATGCTGAGCAGGGCCGCAGTGCTGAACTCCGGCGCCTCGACGGTGGCGGGGGACAGGTTGACCGACAGGAAAGCGTCGGGTGCCAGGTCGGCCGCCCCGGCCACGATCGTCTCGACGCAGGTCAGGTCCAGCTCCACCAGGTGGCCGCTGGCCTCGGCCGCGGCGAAGAGGGCGGCCGGGTCGGCGAACGGAGCTGGTGCCACCGGCCGGATCAGCCCCTCCACGCCCAGCGGGCCGCCGCTGGCCAGGTCCATGATCGGCTGGTAGACCGGTCGCAGCTGGCCGCGGGCGATCACCTCGGCCACCGCGGCGCCGGTGCTGCCCGGCTGCACCGCGGCGTCGTTGGCAGGATCAAAGAGCACGATCTCGGTGCGTCCCGCTCGCTTGGCGGCATACAGCGCCGAGTCGGCCTGGGTGTACAGCTGGGCGCGGCTGCCGGCCAGGTCGGGGACGGCCGAGATCCCGGCCGAGAAGGAGATCGGCTCCTGGCCCCCATCGCGCTCGCGCAGCGGGGGCGACAGGGTGGTGGCCAGCAGCCGGCGGCCGACGATCCGGGCGCCCTCGCCGTCGGTGTGGGGCAGGAGCAGGGCGAACTCATCGCCGCCGATCCGGAACGGCCGGTCCGGGCGGCGGACGGTGCCCGAGACCAGGCCGCCGAAGCGCGAGAGGGTGCGGTCGCCCTCCGCATGCCCGCGCTGGTCGTTGACGCCCTTGAACTCGTCCAGGTCGATCAGGACCAGGGCCAGCGGGGTGCCGTACCGGTGCGAGGCCTCCACCTGGCGGTCCAGCTCCTCCTGGAAGGCCCGGTGGTTGCCGAGGCCGGTCAGCGGATCGCGCAGCGCATCGGCCAGCGCCGCCTGGTATGCCACGTGAAGATCCGCTCGCGAGCGGGCCAGGGGCCCGACCACCAGCAGGTAGACCGCCAGGCCGACGCCGCCGGCGGCGATCAGGACGCTGGCCAGGCCGCGCAGGGCCGCGGATTCGACCACGCCGGCGAGGAGGTGGTCGGCACCGATGCCGGCCAGGGCGCAGGCGCCCAGCGCCACCGCCAGGCGCAGGCCGAGGCCCGCCCACGTGTCGTGGGCGGACGCCTGCTCTGCCGTCCGCGGCGTCGCGGCCTCTCGCATCCGCGTCCTCTCCAGCGCCCCCCGGGTTGGTGCGGTCCGGTATGGCACACCTCGGTGCGGACCCGCACTAGGCAGAAAGTACCGGTTGGCGGCCGGGGCGCCCGCCGGAGGCCGTCCAGGGCATCGGCTAGGATGGGGTGGAACCGATGTCCGAACGTAGCCGCCTGATCGACCTGACCACCCCCACCGAGCGCGCCTTCCTCATCGGCCTGGACGACCCGCAGGACGGGCGCTGGCCGGTGGAGCGCAGCCTTGCCGAGCTCGCCGCCCTGGCCGAGACCGCCGGCGCGGTGGTGGTCGGCCACAGCTCGCAGCGCCGCGGCCAGCCGGACCCGGTCTGGTACTTCGGCAAGGGTCGCGCGGCGGAGCTGGTCGACGAGCGGGCGGCGACCGACTTTAACCTGCTGGTGGTGGATGACGAGCTGGCCCCGAACCAGCAGCGCAGCCTGGAGAAGCTGCTGGACTGCAAGGTGCTCGACCGCTCGGCCCTGATCATCGACATCTTCGCGCGGCACGCCCGCACCAAGGAGGGCCGCCTGCAGGTCGAGCTCGCCGCGCTGGAGTACCACCTGCCGCGGCTGACCCGGATGTGGACCCACCTGTCGCGGACCGCCGGCGGGATCGGGACCCGGGGACCCGGCGAGAGCCAGCTGGAGACGGACCGCCGGATCATCCGCGAGCGGATCCGCAAGGTCCGCGCCGAGCTGGACGACGTCAAGCGTCACCGCGCCACCGCCGGGCGACGGCGCGATCGGACCGAGATCGCCACCGTGGCCCTGGTCGGCTACACCAACGCCGGCAAGAGCACGCTCCTCAACGCGCTGGCCGGCGCCAACGTCTACGCCGCCGACATGCTGTTCGCCACGCTGGATCCGACCAGCCGGGCGGTGGTCCTGCCC
>JBOGSY010000289.1:0-2946 GCA_050691915.1 Candidatus Limnocylindria bacterium
TGATCCTGGGCGGGGTGGGCCTGGGCCGGGTGGCCGAGATCCGGGACGAAGGCGGCGAGCTGGTGCTCGAGACCACCGAGGCGTCATTGGGCGACGCGATCGCAGACGGCGAGATTGGGTGGAGCTACGAGATCCAATGGGACCGGCTCCCGACCGCCAGCTACCAGCAGGCGGCCCGGACCATGGCTGACGCGTTTGCCGCCCAGGCCAACGAGGGCGCGGTCCTGGCCGCCGCCGACAACGATGCGGCGCTGGAGATGATCCTGGCGGAGGAGGGCATCACCCAGGGGCTGACCTACAGCGGGACGGTCCAGGGCTGGAAGGTGAGCGTCTCCCTGGAGCCGGACGGCGACCGCCTCAACATCGACCTCCAGGCGTCCCGCGAGCTTCCGGCCGGCACGAAGGCGGAGGCCACCGTGACCGGCTGGGTCAGCGGGTTCACCCAGGAGACCTTCCTTCGCTACGAAGACAGCACCCCGACGCAGCTGACCGCCAAGGCGCTCGGCGTCGAGAGCGAGCTGGAGCTGAAATGGGCCGCCGCCAAGCTTGGCGAGGCCTTCACCGAGATCAGCAGCTTCAAGTTGCCCGTCTCACTGCCGATCCCGTTTGCCATCGGACCCATTCCGGTCGTCATCAACCTGGGCGCAAACCTCCAGGTGGTACCGGAGCTGAGCGTGGACGCGGCATCGAGCGGAGGCAGCTACAAGGTGACCTACCGCAGCGACCAGGGCTTCGACGTCAGCGGCAGCTCGCAGACCGCGCTGGGCAAGCTGCTCAGCTCCGACATCGGCGTGTCGGGCGAAACGGTGAGCGCCGGCTGGGGAGTGGTCGCCTTCGCCCTGGGAGTCGAGTTCCCGCGCCTCGAGCTCTCGATCTTCGGCACGACCAGCGTGTTCATCACGCTGAAGACCTACAGCACCAGCCAGTGGACGCCAGGCACGACGCTGACCGCCGACATCCCGCCCTGCCAGATGGGAACCACCCACCTGGCGGCATACGCCGGCTACAGCATCAAGCTCCTTGGCTTCACGCTGGGACAGGAGACCAAGGAGCTGTGGAAGACCACCTACCAGAAGTTCAAGGACGACAAGCCGTGCTCCTTGACCGGCGACTGAGACGGCGATCGAGCTCCGACCGCTGACGACTCGATCGAGCCACCCGGCTAACCGCAGCCGGCCGGGTCACCCGTCCAGGCTGAGCGCCAGCTGGCGCTGACCGCCATCGGTCCACGCCTCGCCCACGCTGACCCCGAACACGCGCCGCACCAGGGACGGGGTCAGCACGTCCTGCGGCCGGCCGTCGGCCGCCACCCCGCCGGCCTCCAGGACCACGGTCCGCGGGGCGAAGGCCGCCGCCAGGTTCAGGTCATGGAGCACGGCCAGCACGGTCAGCCCTCGCTGCGCGCGCAGGCGCCGGATCGCGGACAGAAGGGCGACCTGGTGGGCGATGTCCAGGTGCAGGGTCGGCTCGTCGAGGAGCAGCAGCTCCGGCTCCTGGGCGAGCGCCATGGCCACCAGCACCCGCTGCCGCTCGCCCCCGGACAGCTCTTCGGCCGGCCGATGGGCCAGGTCCAGCGCATCCGCGTCGGCCAGCGCGCGGGCCACTGCCCGCTCGTCGTCGGCCGTGGAGCCGAAGAGGCTGCGTGCGTGCGGGGCGCGACCCATCTCCACCAGCTCCGCGACCCGGAAGCCCAGCGGCAGCTCCAGCTGCTGGGGCAGCACCGCCACCCGCCGGGCGAGCGCGTCGCGCCGCCAGTCGCCCAGCGGCCGGCCCCCGATCGTCACCCGCCCGGCGTCCGGTTGCAGGCCGCCGGTCAGGAGCCGGAGCAGGGTCGTCTTGCCGCAGCCGTTCGGTCCCACCAGCGCCACCAGCTCGCCGCGCCCCAGCTCCAGGGTCAGGCCGCGCAGGACCGGACGGCGGCCACCCGAGGCGAGCGGGTACCCGAAATGAACCTCGGACAGCGCCGCCATGGCGGGGGCCGCGACCGTCACGCCGACGCTCCCGGCGCCACGCTCCGCGAGCGGCGCAGCAGGAAGACGAAGAAGGGTGCACCGATGAGGGCGGTGATCACGCCCACCGGCACGCCACCCAGCAGCCGGGCGCCCAGGTCGGCCAGCGCCAGCAGGGAGGCGCCCAGCAGCAGGCTGGCCGGCAGCAGCAGCCGGTGATCCGAGCCGGTCGCCAGCCGCAGCAGGTGGGGCACCACCAGGCCAACGAAGCCGATCGTCCCCGATACCGCCACCGCGGCCGAGGTGGCCAGCGTGGCCAGCATGGTCAGCACCAGCTTCTCGCGCTCGACGTCCACGCCCAGGGTGGCGGCCTGGGCGTCGCCGAGCAGCAGGACGTTGAGGCGCCGCCACCTGGCCAGCAGCAGGGCGAAGCTGACCGCCAGCAGCGGCACCGCGAATCCCAGCTCCGTCCAGGAGGCATCGGCCAGGGATCCCATCAGCCAGCCGAAGACCGCGGCCAGCGCGCTGCCGGACAGGAACATGAGCAGGGCGACGCACGCGGCCAGGACCGAGGAGACCGCGTAGCCGGTCAGCAGCAGGGTGACCACCGGCACCCGACCGTGGGCCCGCGCCACGGTGTAGACCAGCAGGACGGTGACCAGCCCGCCGGCGAAGGCGAGCAGCTGGACCAGGCCCAGGCCCAGCCAGCTGCTGCCGGCGCCGATGGCCAGGAACGGCAGCAGGATGGGCGCCACGATGCCCACCACAGCCCCAAGGCTGGCGCCCGCCGCCGTCCCGATGATGTAGGGGTCCGCCAGGGGGTTGCGCAGCAGCGCCTGGAAGACGGCCCCCGACATGGCCAGCCCGCCACCGACCAGCATGGCGGTCAGGACCCGCGGCAGCCGAAGCTCGAGGACGATCGTCTCGGCCGTCGGTGACCACGTCTCGGCCAGGGGCAGGCCGAGCAGGCGCCGCCCCAGGATGGCGGCCGTCTCGC
>JBOGSY010000290.1:0-2945 GCA_050691915.1 Candidatus Limnocylindria bacterium
GTGTCGACCCGGGCGTCATCGCGAGGCGGCCGCCGCAGCCTGGCCGCCTGGCTGGGCCGGATCGTGGCCGCCGGGGCGGCGGGCTACCTGGGCTACCTGACCGTCGAGGGCTCGCGGCGGGTGGTGCGCCCGCCCCGCAAGCCGCTCGAGTCCCCGGAGGACGGGCCCGGCAGCCCGGCCGACCTGGGGTTGGCCTACGAGGACGTCCGCTTCACGACCGATGACGGCTTCACCCTCTCCGGCTGGCTGATCCCGGCGGCGCACGACACCCGGGCCGCGGTGGTGCTGCTGCACGGCTTCAGCTGGCACCGGCTGCCCTGGCTGACCGGCTTCGTGCCGTGGCTCCAGCCGCGCTACAACATCCTCCAGTTCGACTTCCGCGGCCACGGCGACTCGGACGACGCGCCCATTACCCTGGGCACCCTGGAGCGGCGCGACGTGGCGGCCGCGGTCCGCTTCCTGGAGAGCCGCGACTACGGGCCGATCGCCCTGATGGGGATCAGCATGGGCGGCTCGGTGGCGATCATGGCCGCCCCGGACCTGCCGGTCGCGGCGGTCGTGGCGGATGCCGCCTATGGTGAGCTCGAGAACCCGATCGGCAACCTGATGCGGGAGGGTCGCTACCCGCTGGCCGGCCTGGGGGCGCGGTTGGTGGTGGCGGCCGCATCAGTCCGGGCCAGGACGCTCCTGCGCCAGCCGATCCAGCGGGTGGCCGAGATCGCCCCGCGCGCACTCCTGCTGATTGCTCCGCGCGAGGATCGGGTCGTGTCATGGACCCAGTCGCAGCGGATGTACGACGCGGCCGGCGAGCCGAAGGAGCTGATGGTGGTGAACGGCGCGGCCCACTCCGAGGCCCACACCGTCGCCGGCCCCGAGTACGAGCGCCGGGTGCTCGCCTTCCTGGAGCGCTACCTCGACGGCGAGCGCGCGGAGGCGGCGCCGGGCGTGGCCCGGGACAGTGTGCCGGCCAGTGGCCAGCCGCCGGTCGCCGGACGGGGCGCGCCCGTATAATCGCGCCCGGTGCACCTGCACCGGCGTTGAGCCCACCGCCCGAGCAGCAGGGGTCCTGATGGCTGCCACGAAGGTCCTCGTCGTCGATGACGACCTGAACATCCAGCGCGTCCTCGTCTTCACCCTCAAGCAGGAGGGGTTCGAGGTGCTGGTCGCCTCCGACGGTGAGACCGGCGTCCAGATGGCGCGCGACGCCCAGCCGGACCTGGTGCTGATGGACGTGACCATGCCCAAGCTGGACGGCTACGCGGCGACCCAGCAGATCCGCGCGGCGGAGGAGGATGGCCGGCGGGTGCCGATCATCATGCTCACCACCGAGGCGGACGTGGGCGAGCGGGTGAAGGGCCTGCGGGCCGGCGCCGACGACGACATCGTCAAGCCCTTCCACCCGCTGGAGCTGATGGCCCGCATCAAGGCCCTGCTGGCACGGGGCGGCGCACTGACCCCCGCCAACGTCACCGCCGACGCCGCCACCCTGGGCCAGCTGTGCGTGTTCTATGGCGCCAAGGGCGGGGTGGGGACCACCACCATCGCCATCAACACCGCCATCAGCCTGGCCCGCGAGCTCCGGCGCCGCACCGGTCTGATCGACGCCAACCTCCAGTTCGGCGACCTGCGCGTCTTCCTGGACCTGGGGCTGGACACGGCCTCCATCGTCAACGCCATCAGCGAGCCGGACCTGGACGCCGACCTGCTGCGCAAGCTGATGGTCCGCCACCACACCGGCATCGACCTGCTGCTGGCGCCGCCGTCGCCGGAGGCGGCCGACATCGTGATGGAGCGCCAGCGCAGCGACCCGGCGACCTTCACCACCCTCCTCAACCTGTCGCGGCGGCTGTTCGACTACACCCTGGTCGACATGGTCAAGACCATCGACGACTTCAACCTCCAGCTCTTCGACGAGGCGGACATCATCTTCGTGGTCATGACCGCGGACCTCTCCTGCCTGAAGAACGTGCGGCTGGTGCTCGAGACGATGGACCACCTGGGCTACGAGAAGGGCAAGGTCCAGCTGGTCCTGAACCGATCGAACGCGTACACCGGCATCAACGTCCGCAACGCGGAGTCGGCCCTCTCCCGCAAGGTCGACTACGAGATCATCAACGAGTACCGCGGCGCCATCAGCGCCCTGAACTCGGGCGAGCCGTTCATGTCCTCGAGGCCCGATACGCCCCTCGGCCGCTCGGTGTCCGACTTCGCCCGGAAGGTGGATGCCCAGCTCGCCACCGAGGCCGCGGCCGCCGCCGGCGGCTGATGGGCCTCCGGCCCAGACGGCCGGTAAGCCGCCGGTAACCGACCGATAAGGCCCTCTCCATACGCTATTGCCTGCCGGTCGCCGCTGGAGTTTGGGAGGCGAGCAGGCGGGCGGCCGGCACTACCCCCGAACCGCAGCTCGCCCGTCAGAGGTGGCTGCCGTGCTCGCCCACTCGTTCTGCGCCTCGCTTCTCGGCGTGGAGGGCGTGCCCGTCCGGGTCGAGGTCGACGTCGCCTTCGGCCTGCCGTCGCTGACCATCGTGGGCCTGGCCGGCAGCCAGGTGCAGGAGGCACGCGAGCGGGTCCGCAGCGCGCTGCGCAACAGCGGCTTCGAGGTGCCGGCGCGGCGCATCACGGTCAACCTCTCCCCGGCGGACCTGCCCAAGGACGGGACCGGCTACGACCTGGCCATCGCGACCGGCATCCTGGCCGCATCCGGCCAGCTGCCGGACCCATCGCGGCTGGCCGGCACGGCGCTCCTCGGCGAGCTTGCCCTGGACGGCAGCCTGCGCTCGATCGTGGGAGTCATGGCCTTGGCCGCCGCGGCGCGCGACGCCGGCATCGCATCCGTCGTGGTCCCCGCCGGCGACGCCGTCGAAGCGGCCTGTGTCGCCGGGATCCGGGTCCATGCCGCCGCACGCCTGGGCGATGCGGTGGCGCACCTGGCCGGGGTGCGGGAC
>JBOGSY010000291.1:0-2941 GCA_050691915.1 Candidatus Limnocylindria bacterium
CCGATGGCCAGGCCATCGCGCTCGGCGAGGACGGTGCCATCGAGGGTGTAGCGCCTCACGATTCCGCCGTCGTGCGCCACCAGCAGGCTGCCATCCGGCAGCCATTGCCCGTCTCCCGGCGGGTCGGTCGCGAAGGTGGAGACCCCGCGGCCGGCGTCGACGCCGAGGTCGAAGATCCTGCCGTAGCCACCCGGTCCGCTGACCGCGATGCGCCGGCCATCGGGGGCGCACGCCAGGCCACCCAGGTGATCGCTCCCGGGCAGGGTGATGACTGGCTCGCCGCTTGCCACGTCCCACACGCGGACGAGCTCGTCGGCCGCGGCGGCCACGATCCAGGCGCCGTCGTTCGCGAAGCACGCGAGGTTGGGCTGGGCACCCACGTTGATCGTGCGCAGCAGGTCTTCCGAGCCCACGTCGTAGACCTCGATCCGGCTGGGCTCGTAGGCATAGATCGCTAAGCGCTCGAAGTCCGCGCTGAACGCGACGCTTTGGATCCATGGCGGCTCGCCCTCGCGCGGCTCACCGAAGCGCGCGATGACTTCCCAGGTCTCGGTGTCGTGCAGGAGCACCTGGCCAGGTGCTTCGTCCGCCACGGCCAGCGCTCCGCCCGGGCCAAAGGCGAGGCTGCCATAGCCGCTCATCTCGAACGACCTGATGAGGCGTCCGCTCGGGGCGTGGTAGAGCTGCAGCTCTTCGAGGCGATCGCCTTCCCTGTCCACGCTCCCCACCGCCAGCAGGCTGCCATCCGCGGAGAGGGCCGGATCGACCAGGAAGTGGTCCTCGTCGCCCGCGCGTGCCACGACCCGGCCGGTGGGCAGCTCCCAGACCACGGCCGGTGCGTCCCGATACGTCTCGACGGCGTAGCGGCCATCGGCGCTGACCGCCGAGCCGATGGGCTCCTCGCCCTGCGCCTCCAGCTGCCCGAGCGTCTCCCCGGTCTGCGCGTTCCACAGGACGGGCTGCGTGCGTGGCCGTCCGGCCGACATGACGGCATCATCCGTCGCGAAACCGATGAAGAAGCCGCCGGCATCGGCGCTCGCCAGGGTGCGGTGGGCGATCAGCGCTGAGCGCAGCGCGGCGACGGCCTCGGGGACGGGCTCGCCGTTGCCGTCGCCGGACACGTCGACGGCCTGCATGGCCAGCAGCAGCGCGAGGTCCTGGTCGATGTCCTGCTGCGCCCGGCTGTCCGCCGCCAGTGCCCGTGCCAGCGCCTCGCGCTCGCCGGACTCCGCCCGCCCCAGCTGCAGGAATGCCAGCAATGCGAGGCCCAAAGCCACGGCCGCCGCAGCGCTGGTGCCGATCAGCACCGAGCGGCGCCGGCGTCGTTGCGCGGTGGTCACCAGGTCCTGATGCTTCCGTGACTCGGCGAGGAGCTCCTGCTCCTGCGCGCTGAGGCCCAGGTCTGTGCCCGCCTGCCACTGCTCGGCCTCCTCGAGGCGAGCACCCGAGAAGAGGTAGTCCGTCGACCGTCCGGACGCCTCCCACTCCGTGACCTCGGCTCGCATGCGGCGGTGCCGGATCAGGTCCTCGCGCCGTGTCTCGATCCAGGTGCGCAGGGTCGGCCACTCGCGGAAGAGCGCCTCGTGGGCGACCTCCACCGTGGGGCCGCGGGTCACCGGATCACGGTCGAACGACAGGAGCCGATGGGCCCCGAACTGGCGCAGGACTTCGTCCACCGCGCGCCGATCCGCGGACAGCGACCCCAGCTCGGAGCGCAGTATCCGGCGGCGTGTGTCGTCGTGCTCCTCGTCGACCGTGACGAGGCGGAGGAACACCTGCCGAGCCGTGCCCTGCGCGCCCGGCGGCAGGTTGCGATATACCTCCTCCGCCCGCTGACCCAGCGCACCCGCCACGCCTCCGCTGTCGCGGTAGCGGGCAGCCGTCAAGCGCCGGCCGTCGCGACGCGCGAACAGCTCGGTCAGCGCATGCTGCAGGAGTGGCAGCGCCCCCGGCTGGTCCAGGACGTCACGCGTGATGGTGTCCACAAGGCCGGATTCGAACTCGAGACCGACGGTGCGGGACGGCCGGGCGATGGCCTGGGCCAGCTCATCGGCCGTGGGTGGCGTCACCAGCACCAATCCATCGCGCATCACTTCGCCGAGTGCCGGTGACTCGAGGGCCCGATCCAGGAAATCCGCTCGCATGGCTGCCACCACCCGCAGGCGCGAGCCAGCGTCATGGCTCGCCTCGACCAGGGAGGCGATGAACTGCCGCCGCGTGGCGTCGTCCTCGGTCACGCTCCAGAGTTCCTCGAACTGGTCGACGAACAGGAGCAGCTCGCTGTCCTTGGGCAGGACCCGATTGAGCCTCGTCGCCAGCCACGACGGCCCGTCGCCCGGGTCGCCGCCTGCCCCCCTGGGATCCTCGATTCCCACGCGGAGGAGTGCGGCAGCCAGCTCCTCGAAGGGATATGCGCCGGGGAACATGTCCGAGAGCACCCAGCTGCGGGCATCGGCCAGGTGACCGGCTCGCAACGCGGGCAGAAGGCCGGCGCGGATGACGGACGACTTGCCGCTGCCACTCGGTCCGGCGAGGACCACCAATCGCCGTTCCAGGACGGCCTGCATCAGGCGGTCGATCAGAGCCGAGCGGCCGAAGAAGTCGGACGCGTCGGCCTCCGAGAAGGCGTGCAGGCCCTTGTAGGGGTTGCGGATGCGGTCGGCGCGGAAGTCGGCGTCGGACATCGCCACCACGTCGGCTCCAGCGGCGCGGCGAAGGTCGCGGACGAGGTCGGCGACGCGCTCCTGGCGGTCGGCCGGCATCGGCGAGGTGGCCTGGGCCAGGACGGCGACCAGATCCGGATCGAGGTCCGTGCGGCGCTTTCCCAGCGTCATGGCCGGCGCCTCGTGGTTCGGGATCGCGCCCGCCAAGGCCTCGACGGCGATTCCCCCAAGGCCCCAGATGTCGCTGCGCTCGGTTGCCGACTCTCCCCGACGACCCT
>JBOGSY010000292.1:0-2937 GCA_050691915.1 Candidatus Limnocylindria bacterium
ATCGCCGCCGCCCTCGCGCGCCGCCGTGGTTATCTCGCGGATCAGCTTGGTGAAGGCCTGGCCGCGCCGGGCGTCCTCGGCCGCCTTCTTGCGCTTGATGGTGGACCATTTGCTGTGGCCGGACATGGACTCCTCGGACGCTCGCACAGGTCGGGGGTCGAGTGACGACGAAAAGATAAGCCTGGAGCCCCATCGACTCCAATAGAAGGGCGCGTCCGACGACGTATGGGCTGACACATGATCCGGGGCCTCCACGACTCGGAGACCGAACGGGTCTTCAACCGGCGGAAGCAGGGCCGGCCGCCGCCCGACATTCACCGGCGAGCCCTCCGGAAGCTGCTGATCCTGGATGCCGCGGACTGGCTGACCGATCTCCGCGTCCCCCCCCGGGAACCGTCTGAAGAAGCTTTCGGGCGACCGTCGTGGGCTCCCTTGCCAAGCTCGTCGAGTACGACGGTGCGGCCACCTTCGACCGATACATGGAACTGAAATTTTTCCTTGAGGATCTGCTCGGCCGTAAAGTAGACCTCGTGACGAGAAACGCCCTACGCCCGCGTCGGCGTCCCTCCATCGAGAGCGAAGCTATTCGTGTCGCGTGACCCGCGACTTTTCCTTGTGAAGGATCCGGCGGTTGCCGGCGACCGTCTTCCGCCCGGCTTTGTTACATCGCCATCCGGCTGCTGACGACCGCCCCACCCAGCACGAGCACGCCGCCTAAGATCAGCGCGATCCCCAGAGGACGGGCGATCCGGTGACCGCCGGGGAGCGTCTTCTCGACGAAGATGATGACGGCTGCCGTGAGCATCCAGGCGACATTCATCATCCCGAGCGCTATCAGAGCCAGCATCAGGCCCAGACAGCAGCCCAGGCAGTCGATACCGTGCAGCACGCCCAGCCGCCCTGCGCCTGCGACACCCGGCCGCCACTGGCGGCTCAGGAAGAAGAGCGGGCTGCTGCAGCGCATGTGGCAGCGGCGTTTCAGGGCCGTGAACTGGTAAAGCCCTCCGGCGAGGAGCAGCAAACCCGGCAGCGCCGTCAGGGCGGGACCGCCTTCATGGGCGAGCTGGCTGTAGCCGAAGACCGGCACGCCGGCCAGGGTCCAGATTCCGACGTAGCCCGCGAGCAGCGCCGCCATCCCGGCGAAAGCCCGGCGTCGACCCAGCCGCCGGCGGGCCGTCATGTTGTAGAGGAGGATGAGGGGCAGCGCCGCCGGCAGCATCATGGCGACCATCATGATGGCCCAGCCCGACAGAAAGAGGGCGCCGGACATGGGCATGCCGCTCATGGAGCCGGCCCGGAGGGTGTAGGCCCAGGCGATCGCGGTGAGCAGCAGGAGCGCCGACCCCGGCCCCAGATTTTCGCGTCTTCGCCAGGCGGACCCCGCCGGAGGGACGGGCGGGTGATGCACCCCTGCTTCCTCCATCCTGCGAACGGCTAGTCGCCCGCCTCGTCCGGACCGCTCCACTCGAACGGGATGTGCTTGCTCGACGAACCGACGAACTCCATGGCGAAGCCGAAGGCGTCCACGTTCAGGGCCGTTCCCCTGCCCCAGGTGGCCACCTGACCGGGTCCCACTTCCGACCCTGGTGGATTGAGGAGCTGCACCCGCTTGCCGGGTGGGGTCGTGGGCCCCGTCAACGCCTCGGCCCGGATGGCGACCCGGCCCGGGACCTCGGCCCGCCAGTAGGCCAGATCGTCGGCCAGCTCGAAGGTGATGGGCGCGAACTCCATCCCGCGCAGCTCTCCGATGAGCTCGGCGAAACCGGCCGGCCAGCCCCCCGCCTGGCCCCCGAAGATGATCTGCAACGCCTCACGCTGTGCATCATCCGCGCGGTCGTCGAAGAAGATCCCCATCGTGGCCTTGGTCTCGCCGTCCCAGATATTGCCTTCGAAGTAGGCGACGGCGAGGACGTTGAAACCGTCGAGCACCACATCGCCATAGCGTCCTTCGCGTATGTGCCACGCCAGGGACCCCTCGCAGACGTTGTTGGTGGGCGCCTGTGCGAACTCGCACGGGCAGGGGATGGTGCAGCTGCAGACGTCGAACCAGTCCCCGGCCACCCGCCACTTCCGAACCTGAGTCATGGCAGACCCTCCTCCTGGTTACTGCACTCGAGACCCAACGGCCTGTCCGGAGTCTAAGCGGCGGACGGTCACGGATACAATCCTCAGACCGCAAGCACCACGGACCGACCGAGGAACACACCGTACCTCGCGGCCGCTGCCGCGATGGCTTCCTTCCCGGCCCTCGTCAACCGGGTGAAGATGTCGGTCTGGATGACGACCTCGGCCTTCCTGAGCTTGCGCTTCCAGGTCCCCACGATTCGACCGTCGACCACCACGATATAGTTCAACGCGTTGCCCATCCCCGACAACCTGGCGGCATGCCGCTCGTCGATCATGGCGCTGCGATCCTTGTAGCCGGCAACGTACTCGTCGTAGATGGACAACAGGTGCGCGGTGGGAGATCGGTCTGCTCTGGATCGGCTGGAGCGAGGGAACCAGCTGGTCCTCCCATCCGCGACCTCGTGTCGAAGCCCGGCCTCGACGGCTTCGAGGCCGCTCCGCGCGTCGGCGAGCGTCAACCCGGACCACTTCGCGAAATCGTGAACTGTGGCCGGCCCGCGGCTCGCGAAATATCGCCCGGCGAGCTCCGCCAGGGCCTCCTTCCGCTCCAGGGTTCTGGCGCGCGGCGCACGCTCGTCGAGCAGCGCGTAGGTGAACTGCTTCCCACGTCGCGGGCCGCTGCAGACGACTCCGTCCAGTTCGGCCCGCATCATCAGGTAGGCCATGCGCTGCTGGCGATCCGTTTCAATGCCCGCCCTCCGCAGCACGTCGCGCAGTTCGTCACGGGTCAGGTGTTGGCCGCCTTGCAAGGCTTTGGCGAGCGCCGCGTTGCTGAGCTGGAAGACGCCGCTGTCCAGCTCCAGCTGGCGA
>JBOGSY010000293.1:0-2923 GCA_050691915.1 Candidatus Limnocylindria bacterium
GCTCAGGCCTGTGGCGAACGGCCCGTGGCGGGGTGGCCCACACGCCTGGCTTCGCCGAGGACTACGCCAACCTGGCGGACGGGCTGCTGGCCACCTACGCCGCCCTGGGCCGCACCGAGGACCTGGAGCTTGCCGCGGCGCTGGTGGCGCGCCTGCTCGCCGACTTCTGGGACGAGGCCAGCGGAACCCTGTTCGACACCGGCCCGGAGCACGATCGCGCCGTCGCCCGTCCGCGCTCGCTGATCGACAACGCCACGCCCGCGGCCAACTCGGTCGCCGCCGACGTGCTCCTGCGGCTGGCCCTGGTCACCGGGAACCCCGAGCATGACCGGCGGGCACGCAGCATCCTGCGCGCGGCGGCGCCCGCCTTCGAACGCCAGCCGTCGGCATTCGGCCGAATGCTGTCCGCTGCCGACCGGTCGCTGGGCACCCCGCTGGACGCGGTGATCGCCGGCAGCGCCGCCGACGCCCTGTCGGGCAACCTGCGCCGCGCCGTGGCGCGGCCGTACGCGCCCGACCTGGTCATCGCGCCGCTGGAGCCGGGCAGCTCGCTGGCCGACCTGCCGCTCTTTGCCGGCAAGGCCCCTCGCGACGGGCGGGCGACGGCCTACGTCTGCCGCGGCTACGCCTGCGACGAGCCGACATCGGACCCGGACCGCGCCGCGGCACAGGTTTCCGCGCTGGCCGCGACGCGCGGGGCCGTCACGCCGGAAGGAAGCTGAGCCTCACCCGCCGCTCCGGGTTGTCGGCATTCGGGTCCAGCAGCGCGACCGACTGCCACGTCCCGAGCGCCATCCGGCCGGTGAGCACCGGGATGCTGACCGCGGGAGCCGACAGCAGGGGCAGGACGTGATCCGCGCCATGGCCCTCCGAGCCGTGGCGATGGCGCCAGCGCTGGTCGCGGGGCAGCAGGCGGTCAAGGGCGTCGATCAGGTCGGCATCGGAGCCGCTGCCCAGCTCCATGAGCACGACTCCGGCGGTGGCGTGCGGGACGAAGACGTGGAGCAGGCCGTCCCGGCCGGCCGCCACCTCATCCACGAATGCGGCGCAGGCATCGGTCAGGTCGTGGATGCCCCGCCGGCCACCGGTGCTGAGCTGGACCTCGCGGCTGTCCATGCCCTGGAGGGTAGCAGGGCCACCCGGACCGATCCTGAGCGCCCGGGCCGGGGTCGGGTATCATCCCGAGCGATGACCCAGACGCGACCCCCGAGCGTCGCCATGCGCGCCGCCCTCCTCCTGTCCACCCTCGTCCTGCTCCTGGCCGCCTGCGGCAGCACGGCCACCCCGTCGCCCAGCCTGGGGCCGACACCCAGCCCCAGCCCCTCGCCGAGCCCCACCCCCGAGCCGACCCCGACGCCCTCGCCCACGCCCGTGCCGACGCCCAGCCCCACGCCGCTGAACGACGCGCTGCTCAACAGCCGCCTGACCGTGCTGGTGGTGGGCGAGGACTCGAACGACCTGCGAACCTCGATGGGACTGACCACCGCCAACACCGACGCCATGATGGTCGTCAGCCTGACCGCCGACCAGTCGCGCCTGACCATGCTCAGCCTGCCGCGCGACACGGTCGACATCCCCATGGCCGACGGCCGGCTCTATCGCCGCAAGGCGAACTCGCTCGCCTACAACTTCGGCCTGCCCGCGCTGCAGGGCGCCATGGCCACCCTGCTGGGCGTCCCGATCGATGGCTACATCAAGGTCGACATGGACGACCTGGTCGAGCTGGTCGACGCGGTGGGCGGGATCGACATCGTGGTCCCCACCGGGGTCTACGACTCGAGGCTGCCCATCGCCATCGACCCGGGCAGCTACCGGATGAGCGGCCTCACCGCCCTCTCCTACTCGCGCAGCCGGCGTGACGGCGACTACGCCCGTGCCGCCCGCCAGCAGCAGGTCCTGCTCAGCCTGGTGCGGGCCTACACGGATCCGGCGCGGGCCTGGAACCCGCAGGCCGTACTGGCCCTGATGGACTCCCTGGAGACGAGCCTGGACCTCGCCCAGCTCCCGACCCTGATCGAGATGGGCCGCCGCTCGAAGGAGGCCGGGGTCGTGAACACCGTGCTCGGGCCCACCCGTTTCGCCCTGTTCGAAGGCTTCGAGCCAGGGACCACCCGGGGTTGGGTGATGATCCCCAACGTGCCGGAGATCCGCGCCTATGCCCAGGCCGTGATGGGCGACTGACCGATGCGCCGGCGCGGCTCAGGCGCCGGCGTAGGAGTGCTCGCCCACGAACACCAGGCCGGCTCCCAGGTAGGTGAAGATCACCGCCCCGAAGCCCAGCACCAGGAGCCAGGGGGCCAGCCGGCCCCACCGGTCGCGGCGGCCCGCCGCGTGCAGATAGCCGCTGTACACCAGCCAGGTGGCGGCCGCGGCCAGCTCCTTGGGGTCGTTGCTCCAGTATGAGCGCCAGGCCAGGTTCGCCCACACCGCGCCCAGCACGATGGCGGCGGTGAGCACCGGGAACCCCAGCAGCACGGCCCGATGGGCAGCCGCGCGGGCCACGGCAGACGTGGGAAGCGCCGAGATGCGATCGGCCGCGTGTCGCTGCACGATCTCGGCGACGGCCGCGGCGAAGGCGACCGCCGCGATGGCGTAGGCCAGCATCGCGCTGCCGACATGCACGGTCAGCAGCAGCGGCGCCTGGAGCGCCGGCACCAGGGGGCGCACCTCGTCCGGCTGCATCAGCGCCAGGATCACCAGCGCGGCCGCGATGAGCGCCACCCCCGGCCCCAGGCCGCGGATCGGCAGCCGGCGAGCGATGACGCCGTGGACCGCGACCACGCCCATGGCGAAGGTGACCGCCGTCTCATGCAGGTTCGACCACGGCGCGTGCCCGGTCACCAGCGTGCGGAGGATCAGCGCGACCAGCAGGAATCCGCCGCCCAGGTAGAGCGCGGCCTCGGCGACGGCCGCCGGCGCACGG
>JBOGSY010000294.1:0-2919 GCA_050691915.1 Candidatus Limnocylindria bacterium
CCGCATCCCGGTCTACGAGGAGAACCTGGACAACGTGGTCGGGATCCTGTACGCCAAGGACCTGCTGCCCTACCTGAAGCGCAACGGCGGGCCGCCGCCGGACCTCGACCTGCGCCGGCTGGTGCGGCCCGCGGTGTACGTGCCCGAGACCAAGGCGGTCGACGAGCTGCTGCACGAGATGCAGATCGCCAAGCGCCACATCGCGATCGTGGTCGACGAGTACGGCGGCACCGCCGGCCTCATCACCCTGGAGGACGTGGTGGAGGAGATCGTGGGCGAGATCCAGGACGAGTACGACACCGAGGAGTCGCTGGTCGAGACCCTGGAGCGCGACGGGGTGACCTCCTACCGCCTCGACGGCCGGGTGAGCATGGACGACCTGCGCGACCTGTTCGACCTGCCCGATGACGACGAGGAGGACGAGGAGGCCTACGACACGGTCGGCGGCTTCATCGTCCACCGGGTGGGTCGCATCCCGCTGCCCGGCGCCACCGTCCCGTTCCACGACGTGACCCTGACCGTGGAGGCGGCCGAGCCGCGGCGCGTGGCGAAAGTGGTCGCCACCCGCCCCAAGCCGATCGAGGACGAGGGCGAGGGTCCCGGCTAGGTCGCGATCAGCGAGGTCACCAACGCCTGGAGCTCCGCCCTGCGCTGCGGCATGACCGGCAGCCCGGCCAGGTCGGAGATCGCGATGTCGCGGAAGCGGCGCGCCTCGGCCAGCGCCTCGTCGCGCGCGCCGCTGCGCTCCAGGATGGCCAGCACCTCGTCGACCTCGCCGGGCGGCATCGGCCCTTCCGCGCCGGGCGCGTAGATCTCGCGCAGCCGGGCGGCATCGGCCTCCGCGGCATGCTCCAGGGCCCAGACCAGGGGCAGTGTCTTCTTGCGCTTCCGCACGTCGCCCGCCTCCGGCTTGCCGGAATCGGCCGAGCTCCAGAAGGTCCCCTTCACGTCGTCGGCCATCTGAAAGGCGAGGCCCAGGTGGTAGCCGAAGTGGCGGTAGGCCTCGATCGTGTCGGGGTCTTCGGTGGCCAGCATGGCTCCCGCCTGGACCGATGCACCGACCAGTGCCGCCGTCTTGCGCCCGATCATCTCCATGTACTCCTCCACGGTGACGTCGTCGCGGCGCTCGAAGCTGATGTCCAGGAACTGGCCCTCGCACAGGGCCAGGCAGGTCTCGTCGTAGATCCGCATCATGGAGAGCAGCTTCGTCTCGCTGACGCCCGCCTCCAGCAGCCGGTAGAGGGCAAGGCGCGACAGCGCGAACAGCGCGTCGCCGGCGTTGATGGCCAGCGGCACGCCCCAGACCGCCCACAGGGTGGGCCGATGGCGCCGCTCGCGGTCCGCGTCCTCGATGTCGTCGTGCACCAGGCTGAAGTTGTGGCCCAGCTCGACCGCGGCGGCGCCGGGCAGGGCCTTGCTGTAGTCGCCGGTCAGCGACTGGTAGGCCAGCAGGCCCAGGAGCGGCCGCATCCGCTTCCCGCGCGGCCCGTCCGGCTGGTCCAGGCCCAGGTGATAGGCCAGCATCTCGTACAGCGGCCGGGCGCGCCCGTCCTGCGCGGCGAGCACCTCCCGCATCTCGTCCTCGATGTCGCCCAGCAGGTCGTTAAACTCGGTCCTGATGTCCACGGTGAGAGCGTACTCGACGGCGCACCGATGAGCCGGGCCCGCCTCTACAAGACGGAGGGGATCGTCCTGCGCAGCATGGACCTGGGCGAGGCCGACCGGGTGCTCACCGTGCTCACGCCCCGGCTCGGAAAGCTGCGGGTCATCGCCAAGGGCATTCGCCGCACGCGCTCGCGGCTGGGTGGGGGACTGGAGCCGTTCAGCGACGTCCACCTGGTGCTGGCGGTGGGTCGTACCTTCGACGTGGTGACCCAGGCGGCCCTGGAGGACCCGCACCTGGGCCTGCGCAACGACCTGCACTCCACGGCCGCCGCCTGGTACCTGGTGGAGCTGGCGGACCGCTTCTGCGAGGGGGCGGCCGATGCGCACGGCGCCTTCCTGGTCCTGGCCCAGGGGCTCTCCGCCCTGGATGCGGCACCCGGCGAGGTGTCGCGCGAGGTGGTGGCCCGCTGGTTCGAGCTGGCCCTGCTGGACGCCATGGGCTTCCGGCCGGAGCTGGTCCGCTGCCTGGAGTGCGGGGCCGAGATCGGGCCGGAGGGCAACGCCTTCTCCCCGGTGGCCGGCGGCGTGCTGGGCCCGGAGTGCGCGGCGGCCGACCTGGGCGCCCGCTCGATCGGCCCCGAGGCGCTGAAGGTGATGCGCTACCTCCAGCGCTCGCCGTTGGTCGACGTGCTTCGCCTGCGGCTGGCGGCCCAGGTCCATCGCGAGGTGGAGCGCGTGCTGCACGCGACCGTCTCCGCCGTGCTGGAGCGCGAGCTCCGCTCGCGCGACTTCCTGGAGGAGGTTGCCGCCCGCGAGTCCGGACGCAGGGCGGCCGCGATCCCCTGAGCGGGGATGGCGGCCCGCCGGCTGCGCTAGACTCGGACGCCCAGCCGGCGTCCGCATCGGTCCACAACAATCGTCGTATCCAGGAGCCGCCACCAGCCGTGCCCGCGCCGAACATGGAGGCCATCGTCTCGCTCGCCAAGCGCCGCGGGTTCGTCTTCCCGTCCAGCGAGATCTACGGCGGGATGGGCGGCTTCTGGGACTACGGCCCGCTGGGGGTGGAGCTCAAGAACAACGTCAAGCAGGCCTGGTGGCGGTCCATGGTCCAGCTGCGGGACGACATCGTGGGCCTGGATGCGGCGATCGTCATGAACCCCCGGGTGTGGGAGGTCTCCGGCCACGTGGCCGGCTTCAGCGACCCCATGGTCGACTGCCGCAGCTGCAAGCTGCGCTTCCGGGCGGAGGACCTCAAGGGTCCGCCGGCCGAGACCGCCTGCCCCAACTGCGGCAGCCGCGGCACCCTGACCGATG
>JBOGSY010000295.1:0-2915 GCA_050691915.1 Candidatus Limnocylindria bacterium
GGACCGGGGTGGTGGGCCCGGAGGTGATCGCCCAGGTCCAGGCGCTCTTTCCCTAGCCGCCTCAGCCGGCGTGGCCCCGGATCAGGCATGATCCAGCGCCATGGCCACCTTCTCCGACTCCGACCTGCGACTTCGCAACGAGCGGTGGCTGCTGGTCGCCGTGCTGGGCTACGCCGTCCTGGTTGTGGCGCTGATGGTGGCGGGCGGCCTCTCGATCACGCCCGACGTCCTGTTCGTGGCCTTCGCCCTGGTCGCCGTCCTGCTCGGCCGCGGGCGCATCTTCCTGCGGGACTGGCTCCCCTTCATCGCGATCTTCCTGGCGTACGAGCTGATGCGCGGCATCGCCGACGATGCCGGGTTCCCGGTCCACGTGGGGGACGTGGTCGCCGCCGAGCGGCTGATCGCCTTCGGGCAGCTGCCGACCCAGCTGCTGCAGGACTGGCTCGCCCCGCCCTCCGGCGTCGGCCCGGCGGCGATCCTGGCGACCGTGGTCTACATGCTCCATTTCGCCCTGCCGATCGTCGCCGGCTTCCTGCTCTGGGTGTGGCGCCGCGCGCAGTACTACGAGTACGTGGCCGCCTTCATCGTCCTGAGCTTCGCCGGCTTCATCACCTACCTCCTGCTGCCGGTGGCACCGCCGTGGTACGCCGCCAACGCCGGGCTGCTGAACGGGGCTGACGGCGAGCCGGTGATCCGCTACCTCAAGCCGGAGGCCTTCAGCGTGCTGGCCGAGGCGCTGGGCTTCGACGGGCGCTGGCTGAGCTCCTACGTCTTCTACGGGGTCAACCCCAACGGCGTTGCCGCCTTCCCCTCCCTGCACGCCGGCTACCCGGTCCTCGCCTTCCTGGTGCTGCGACGCGCCTTCGGCCGGGTGGGCTGGCTGGCGCTCGCCTATGCCGGGCTGGCGTGGTGGGCCATCGTCTTCACCGGCGACCACTACGTCATCGATGTGCTCGGGGGCATCGCCTACGCCGGCGCGGCCTACCTCGGCACGCCCAGGATCGCGGCCTGGGTCGGCCGCCGCTCGCGGCCGGTCGACAGCGGGGCCTGAGGTCGCGGTATCCTCCCGCGAACCGAGCAGCGGGGATGAGCCCAATGGAGACCACGGCGGCCGACGGCGTCGTCGCCGCGCGACCGCGAGCGGACGAGGGGCTGTCGGCGTGGTCCGACGCGCTGCTGGTCGGCGCCGCCCTCGCCTACGCCGCCTTCATCGGCGTCCTGACCCTGGCCCGCGGCCAGCTGCCCAGCGCGGACGTGCTGCTGGTGGCGGCCGGCTTCGGCGCGGCGATGGGGCTGCGCGGGCGCGTCGCCGTGCTGCGCGACTGGATGCCGTTCCTCGTCCTGTTCCTGGCCTATGAGCTGATGCGGGGGCTGGCCGACGACGTCGGGCTGCCGGTGCATGCCGCCGACATCGTGGCCCTGGAGCGGGGCCTGTTCGGCGGCGCGCTGCCGACGGCCGTGCTCCAGGGCTGGCTCCACCCGGCGACCGGCGTCGATCCGCTGGCGGTGGTGGGCACCCTGGTCTACCTGCTCCACTTCCCGCTGCCGCTGGCGACCGCCATCCTCCTCTGGCGGCGGCGGCCGGAGCTCTTCCACCCGTACCTGGTGGCGCTGATCCTGCTGAGCTTCGCGGGGTTCGCCACCTACCTGCTGCTGCCGGTGGCGCCGCCGTGGATGGCGGTCGAGCTGGGCGTGCTCGGCGCGGCCCCGGCCGACGGCGGGGTCGCCTACCTCAAGCCCGATGCCTTCGCCTGGCTGGCGCAGTCGATCGGCATCGACGGCGCACGGCTCTACGACGTGGTCTTCCGCAGCATCAACGCGAATCCGGTGGCGGCCTTCCCGTCCCTGCACGCCGCCTATCCCTTCCTCACCTTCCTGGTGCTGCGCCGGGCCTTCGGCCGCATCGGTTGGCTGGCCCTCGGCTACTTCGCGCTGGTGGCGTTCACGATCGTGTACACCGCGGATCACTACGTCGTGGACGTGCTGGCCGGCGCGGCCTACGCGTCCGGCGCCTACGGCCTGATGTGGTGGCTGGCGCGGCGGCGCGGGGCGGCGGTCCGGGGTGGCCTCAGGAGCTGACCGGCGGGACCCCCAGCAGGCCGGGCAGCAGGCTGCCGAAGAGATAGCCGGCGACGCCGGCGAACGCGCCCAGCATCAGGATCTCCACGCCGGACCGCAGCCAGCTGCGCCGCGTCCAGCGGGACTTCACCACGCCGATGCCGAAGAGCACGCCGGCGGTTGCGGCCAGCGACGCCGCGGTGGCGACCTCCAGGCCCAGGACGAGGTAGGGCACGACCGGGACGACGGCCCCCAGCCCGAACGCGCCGCCCATGATCACGGCGCCCTGCAGCGGCGTGCCCTCGGCATGCTCACCGGTCAGGCCCAGCTCCTTCTCGACCATGGTCTTGAGCAGGACCTCGGGGTGTTCGGAGAAGACCCGCGCCACCTCCGCGGCCCGGTCGGCCGGCAGGCCGTCCTCTTCGAGCATGAACCCGATCTCGGCCTCGGCCTCGCCCGGCCGTTCGGCAACCTCCTCGCGCTCACCGACGATCTGGGCCTCGAAGATCTCGCGCTGGCTCTTGCTGCTCATGTACTCCCCGGCGGCCATGCTGAACACGCCCGCCAGCGCGGAGGCAATGCCGGCCACCAGCACCGGGAAGCGATCTCCCGACGCGCCGGCCACCGTGCTCACCACCGCCAGGGTGCTGACCAGCCCGTCCTGGGCGCCGAAGATCGCCTCGCGCGTCTCTCCCAGCAGGCTGGCCTTGGCGCGCTCCTCGGCCAGGTGGCGCGCCAGCCAGCCGCGGTCGAACTGGTGCGCCTGCAGGCCGGCGCGCGCGTCCTCGTCGTCCAGGTCGGCCCCCGAGGCCGCCGTCGGCCGTTCCCCGGCGCGGCTCAGGGCTGCCGCTCCAGGG
>JBOGSY010000296.1:0-2902 GCA_050691915.1 Candidatus Limnocylindria bacterium
GCCGTGGGTCGAATGCGCCTCGGCGGCGCGCTGCTTCGGGATCCCGTACCGGGGACGGGAGACGGTCTTCCTGCCGGCACCCGGGCTCTACCAGCTCGGCGTCCGGGCGACCGATGACGACGGCAACGTCGTCACCGAGGTCGTGAGCCTGAGCTTCGCGGCCCCGGTGGACGTGTGGGTGATGGGCATGGAATGGAACCAGGCGGTGCAGGACGTGGTCTACACCCACCTCGACCGGGCGGTCGGCTCGCCGGGTTCCAAGACCGTCCGGGCCGGAACGTCGCGCGTGCCCCTGGTCCAGGGCAAGGCCGTCGCCGTGCGCGTCTACCTGGGCCTGCGCCGGCCGGCCCTCGTCCGGGTGTCGGCCGCCGGGCTGCCCGCCAGCGGACGGCTGACCGTCACCGTCACCCACGGCAGCGAGACGAGCACGACCACCCTGTCGCCGGTCACCAACCCCTCGTGCGCCAATCACCTGGGCGAGGATCCGGGCAGCGGCTGCACGGGCCGGGTCATGGTGCCGCTGAGCTTCGGCCATCCCAGCCACCCCACCAGCCTCGATCGCATCCTGGTGGATCCCTTCTACGACGTGGAACTGGCGGCGGCGAGCGACTTCGACCTCGACCTGGTCTGGCGCCGGCTGCAGCCGGAGCGCACGCTCAACTTCGTCGTGCCGCCGGAGCTGGTGAGCAGCATTCAACCCGGCGATCGCGTCGAGCTGCGTGCTGACGTCGAACCCCTGGGCCTGGCCGAGGCGACCGCGGGTGACAACCGGTTCACGCTGGCGGTCGAGGACATCGCCCCTCCCGCGGACCTGGACCTGAGGGTGGTCAACGTGGACATGCCCGACGCTCCGGGGGGTGCTGGCGCGGCGGCCACCGAGGCACAGGTGGGAGCGGCCCTGGATGGGTTCATGCACCTGGTCCCGTACTCCGGGCTGGCCGAGGAGACCGCCACTCCGTTCTCGTACGACGGCCATTTCAAGAGGCTCCGGGTCCACGTGCTGGGGATCGAGGTGGCCGACCTCTTCATCGACCAGTGCCCGACCCTCTGGTTGGAGCTGCTGATGGCCTTCGGCCTCGACCGCGAGCGGACCACGCTGGGGCTCACCCCGCCGCAGATCGAGCTGCTGCAGCACCCCTCCAACGGGGGAGAACCCGACTGCAAGGGGATGGGCTGGCGCCTGCCCGGCGAGGACGGGAGCTACGTCGGCGGCGTGGCCCATACCGTGACGCCAAGCAACCTGGGAACGATTGGCACCACGGCCGGCGCGTTCGCGCCGGCTGACGTGGGGGCCACCGACTTCTGGGACCTGGTCGCCGTGGGAGCCCAGGAGCTCTACCACGCCCACCTGGACCGACGTCACGTCGGCGACTTCCACGACGAGCGATCCGGCTGTTTCGTGGACGACGACCGGTTCGTGGAGATGGCGGCGGCCTTCCTGCTGGACTGGGACGTCGATTCCGACTGCACCAAGCCGGCGCCGCACCAGCACGGGACGATGGGTGAGTACCCGTCCGCGGTCGAGCCTCTGCGCGGTGACATCGGTGCCATGGGCCTCCGCATCGAAGAGGCCGGGTCCGATTGGAACCTGACGCTCTACGATCCCTGCCCCATGCCGCTGGGGATCCGGATCGATCCGCGTGACAGCATCCCGTGGATCAACGAGCGGTGGAGCGTGTTCAGCCCGGCGCATGACTGCCGCCGCCGCGACCGCGACCGCTCCCATGACTTCCTGAGCTACGGGGAGCACCGGTGGACGAGCGTCGAGCAGTTCTCCCCACTCAACATCGGGAATCCCGGTCCGAACCCGCGCGTGCTCCCGGCCGTCAACGCGCTGCGCGCGTCGTCGCACGGCTCGCCCGAGCCCACGGTCGGTGCCGGGCTGGAGCTGGACGAGAACCCGCCGTTCCGCTTGTGGGGCGTCATCACCGCCGACGGCGGTGCCGGGATCGGGGAGGCGATACCGGTCGGATCGATGAGCTCGACCCCGCTGGCCGGCGAGGGGGACCCGTCCGGGGTCCACCTGCAGGTGACGCGGACCGATGGCTCGAGCAGCAACCTGGCTCCGTTCCCATCGGTCCAGTCCGCGCACGGGGGCGATGTCCATGCCATCTTCCTGGCGGAGCTCCCGCCGGGGCCGCCGCCGCAGCGGGTCGCGCTGATGGTGGGCGGCGAGACCTGGACTTCGGTAGAGGCCAGCGCGTCCGCACCCACGGTGAACCTGCTGGAGCCGAATGGCGGGGACGAGTGGACCGGCGGGCAGCCGCGCACCATCCGCTGGGAGGGCGAGGATGCCGACAGCGATGCCCTCAGCTACCGGGTCGAGTACAGCGCGGACGGCGGGGCCACCTGGACGCCGATCGGGGTCTCGCGCTCGGCAACCTCGATCGAGGTGGCGGGGGATCAGCTTCCCGCCGGCGACAGGGCAATCGTGCGGGTCGTCGCCTCGGATGGCCTGCGCTTCGCAGCCGACGTCAGCGACGGGACCTTCTGCAACCAGGTGCAGGGTGACTGCGCGTCGATGCCGGTGGACGGCGATGCCGCACCCGTGGGCCTCGAGGCCGGGGGGCTTGCCGTGCTGGTCGTGGCCGTGCTGGGCGCGGGGGCCGGGGCCATCATCTGGCGACGCCGACGCGCGGCCGCATCGACCTAGCCTCCCGTGACGAGCGGAATGACGAGCGCCCCTCGTGGTCGAGGAGCGCTCGTGGTCGCGGGTCGGTCTCCCGGGGCAACCCAGGGGGAGCATGGGGCGGTCGCTAGGCGGGCATGACCGCCGGTCGCAGGACCGGGACGGGGACGGTCTCCGCGCGGGTTGCCCAGACCAGGCCCGTGCCGGTCAGCATCAGGGTGGCGCCCAGCCCGGCGAAGAGGCCGGCCAGTGCCAGGCCAATCTGCAGGGCCG
>JBOGSY010000297.1:0-2877 GCA_050691915.1 Candidatus Limnocylindria bacterium
GGTGAGAACGGAGCCGCCGGCAAGGGCGGCCACCAGGGCGGCCACCACGAGGACGGGCTGCGGTCGAGTCGGCATTGCTCCTCCGGTGTCGAGCTGCGTGTTCCCCACGCCGACGCGAGCCATCCGTGCCCGCGACGGCAGGCCGATGCTAGGGATGGGAGGTGATGGGTCAAGGTACGAGCGGATGGGGATGGGGTACTTCGGTACCGTTCGGACCCGCCCCGACGCGCTGCGGGCTCGGCCGCCGGCGCATGCTATACTGCCGCGCGGTTCCGGACGGCGGACAGTGGCCCGCAGAGCCGGACGATCCCATCACACACGCCCGCGGATCCCGCGGTCCACGGTGCCCGATGCGCCCAGCCGGCGCGTTCCGGGTCGATCGGCAGGGAGACGAGGCGGGCGGAGGAATAACCGGAGGTATCTCTTTGGCTGCCACCAGCATGAAGCAGCTGCTCGAGGCGGGAGTCCACTTCGGACACCAGACCCGCCGCTGGAACCCGAAGATGCGCGAGTACATCTTCGCCGAGCGCAACGGGATTCACATCATCGACCTGGCCCAGACCGTCACCCGCCTGGACGCGGCGCTCGACTTCGTCCGGGAGACGATCCGGCGCGGGGACAGCGTCCTCTTCGTCGGCACCAAGAAGCAGGCCCAGGAATCCCTGGCCTCGGAGGCCGACCGCTCGGGCCAGCACTACGTCAACAATCGCTGGCTGGGCGGAATGCTCACCAACTTCACCACCATCAAGCGTCGCATCCAGCGCCTCGAGGCGCTCGAGGCGCGGCGCGACTCCGGCGAGTTCGAGCGCCTCACCAAGAAGGAGGCGACCAAGCTCAACGAGGAGATCACCAAGCTCAATCACGCGCTGGGCGGCATCCGCCGCATGCGTCGCCTGCCCGGCGCGCTGTTCGTGGTGGATCCCCACCGCGAGACGATCGCCGTGGCCGAGGCGCGCCGGCTCGAGATCCCGATCGTGGCCATGACCGACACCAACTGCGACCCCGACCTGATCGACTGGGTCATTCCGGCCAATGACGACGCGATCCGATCGGTGAAGCTGATCTGCGGCCGGGTGGCCGATGCGGTGCTCGAGGCGCAGCAGGAGCGCCAGGCCAGGCTGGACGAGGAGTTCGAGCAGGCGGAGGCGCTGCCGCCGGTGGATGAGGCGGCCCTGGCCGGGGAGGACGATTACAGTGCCGCCCTGGCGGCCGGCGAGGCGCTCGTGTTCGAGCCCGAGCCGGAGGAGGACGAGGAGGAGGAGCGGCGGGCGCGTGCGCGCCGCGCCGCCGAGGCGCCAGACGACGAGAGCGAGACGGAGGCCTGACCGAGCGCCAGGCTCGTGCATCGGTCCCGTCGAGAGACCCGGAAGGATGACCCAGTGAACATGACCATCAACCCGCAGGACGTGAAGCGCCTCCGCGAGCAGACCGGCGCGGGGATCATGGACTGCAAGCGCGCCCTGGAGGAGAGTGGGGGAGACGTCGACAAGGCGATCCTCTGGCTCCGCGAGAAGGGCCTCTCCACCGCGGCCAAGAAGGCGGGCCGCGCCGCCCGCGAGGGCATCATCGCCAGCTACATCCACCACGGCTCGCGCCTCGGCGTGCTCCTGGAGCTCAACTGCGAGACCGATTTCGTGGCGCGCACCGAGGACTTCCAGCAGCTGGCGCGCGAGCTGGCGATGCAGGTCGCCGGGCTGGCGCCCCAGTACGTCAGCCGCGACGACGTGCCGGCGGAGATCGTCGCCGAGCAGCGGCGCCTGTTCGCGGTGGATGCCGAGCGCGATGGGAGACCGGCCGACCGCATCCCCCAGATCGTGGAGGGGAAGCTCGGCAAATGGTTCGAGGCGGTCTGCCTGCTCGACCTGCCCTACCGCGACACCGACAAGAAGGTCGGCGACCTGATCACCGAGAAGATCGCCCTGCTGGGCGAGAACATCCGGGTCGCCCGCTTCGCCAGGATGGCGGTGGGCGAGACGGTCGCCGAACAGACCGACGAGGAGGCCGCCTAGGTGACCGATGCGGCCGCCCCCGCCATCGCGCGCCATCGCCGGGTGCTGCTCAAGCTGTCCGGTGAGGCGCTGATGGGGGAACGCCAGTACGGCATCGACCCGGAGGTCGCGCGCGGCATCGCGGCCCAGGTCGCCGAGGCGCGCCAGGGCGGGGTGGAGATCGCCATCGTGGTCGGCGGCGGCAACATCTTCCGCGGGCTCTCCGCCGCCGCCAGCGGCATGGACCGCTCCACCGCCGACTACATGGGCATGCTGGCGACGGTCATGAACGGGCTGGCCATCCAGGACGCGCTGGAGCAGTCCGGCACGCCCACCCGGGTCCTCTCCGCCATCGCCATGCCGGAGATCTGCGAGCCGTACATCCGGCGCCGCGCGGTGCGCCACCTGGAGAAGGGGCGCGCCGTGGTGCTGGTGGCGGGGACCGGCAACCCGTACTTCACGACCGATACGGCCGCCACCCTGCGCGCGGTCGAGATCGGCGCCGAGGTCATCCTCAAGGCCACCCGCGTGGACGGGGTGTACGATGCCGACCCGGAGAAGGAGCCGGGCGCCACGCGGTACAGCCGGATCAGCTACACGGACCTGATCGCCAATCGGCTGGAGGCGCTCGACGCGACCGCCGTCAGCCTGGCCATGGACAATGAGATGCCGATCGTGGTCTTCGACATGACCCAGCCGGGGAACATCGTGCGCGCCGTGCGCGGCGAGGCGATCGGCACCCTGATCGCCGGGGAGGTGAAGGCATGACCCACGAGGCGCTCGCCGCCGCCGAGCCGAAGATGCAGCGCGCCGTGGAGGCCATGGAGCGCGACTTCGCCGGGATCCGCACCGGCCGGGCATCCACCGCCCTGGTCGAGCGCATCACGGT
>JBOGSY010000298.1:0-2854 GCA_050691915.1 Candidatus Limnocylindria bacterium
GGGTCAGGCGGCGCCACTGCCGCTCGCCGGGAGCCAGCAGCCGGAGCGTCAGGCGCGTCCGCCGCCAGCGCCACGCAGCCAGGCCCAGCACGGCGAGCAGGATGGTGCTGATCAGCAGCAGGTTGCCGCCTCGTGTCTCGTCGTCGGGTGGCTCGTCCTGGCCCGGCCGAATGCCGCCGGCGATGGGGTCCAGCGACGGGAAGGCATTGATGCTGCCGGGATCCAGGCGCGAGTCGATCGAGGGCAGGGGCCCCGGCGACGCGCCGGACGGCCGTGCCACGCCGGGCAGGCGGATGACGGGCTGGATCGTCTTGGTGGACTCGAAGATCTGCCACCCGTAGCCCGGGAAGTAGATCTCAGCCCAGGCGTGCGCGTTGCGCTCCCGGACCTGGTAGTAGGCGCCGCCCAGGCCGCCGGGCAGCTCCACCGGCTCGCCGGGCGCGAACCCTGTTGCCACCCGCGACGGCAGGCCCACCGCCCGGGCCATGACCGCCATGGTGACCGAGTAGTACTCGCAGTACCCGATGCGGCCGTTCTCGTCGAACAGGAAGAAGTCGACCAGGTCGGCGTCCGGGTCGTCCGGGATCGGGGCCGACGCCGAGTAGCGGAAGTCCTCGCTGGTGCGCAGGTAGGTGGAGAGCGCCTCCGCCCGCTGGTAGGGCGTCTGCGCGCCAGCCTCGGTGACGATCCGCACCGCCTCGTCGATGGTGCGCCGGGTGACCCCCTCGATGCCGAGGTAGCGGCCGGCGATCTCCGCTGGGTAGGCCGTCCCGGCGGCGTCCAGCTGGGCGCGGGTCGCCTTGCTGATCAGGGCGGTGATGGCATAGCCCTCGCCCTCACCGATGGCGTTCGCCGACTCGATGCCGCCCAGCAGCGGCTGACCGCCGGTCAGGGTCACCACCGCGGGCGTGTAGACCACCGTCGGGAAGCCGGGCGTGAAAAGGTTGCGGCCGACCGACTGCTGGAACTGGATCTCGATCGTCTCGGGCTCGAAGGCGGCGAGATCGGTAGGGCGCTCGGGAGTCTCGCCGGGGAAGATCTCCTGCCCGCGCTCGACGCGCCGGGTCTCGCCGGGCGTGGTGTCGAAGCCGTGGCCGGTGTAGACGTCCAGCGTCCGCGCGCGCAGGTAGTACGGGCTGCGCGCCGCCACGGTCAGGACCGGGTCGTCACGGCTGAACCACTGGCCCCGAACCGTGAAGCTGGACCCGAACACGGTGCCGCCGATCCGGGACTCCGGGTTGTTGATGCCTCCGAACACGCCGTCCAGCCGGTCGCGCACCTCGTTCCAGACGCCGTCCAGGTTGTTCCAGACGGCGGTCAACGGCGCGGCCACGGCCACGGTGGTCAGGATCCAGGCCAGGGCGATGCTGCCGGCGATGAAGGTGATGCCGCTCCGCATGATGGCGGCTGGGACCTCCACGTTCTCCGTCACCCGGCGCCGCTGCCAGCCCTCCTCGCGGCCGATGAGCGCCGCCCGCAGCCAGAGCAGCAGGGCGGCCAGCGTGAACAGGACGAGGTAGCCGAACAGGTTCGCCAGGGTGCTGGCCATGTTGGCGATCAGCGGCGCGCCCACCAGCAGGATCGCGTCCAGGACCCGGTGGTGGCGGTACATGGTGTAGGCCGCCAGGAAGGCGGTGACCCACATCAGCAGCCCCAGCCCCAGGGCGTAGGGCGTGAGCTGCGGGGCGTAGGCACCGTCGACGACGATTCGGGTGAAGTCCAGGCTCTCCTGCCGCAGCATCAGCAGCCGGCCGGCCTGCGACAGGTCCGGGAAGTACTCGCCTCCCACCGCCCACAGCACGATCCCGGTGCCGGCCACCGCCGCCAGCGGCAGCACCCCGACCACGCTGAGGCGGGTCAGGCCCAGGACCGTCCCCAGCAGGACGCCCCAGAAGGCGACCGGGACCAGGAAGTCCAGCAGCTCCAGCCACTCAGCCCGCTGGATCGACCAGCCCAGGCTGAGCAGCATGACGAACAGCAGGGCCAGGGCCAGCCAGCCCTCGCGCGGCCGCGCATAACGCCGCAGCCACTCAGGCACGGACCCGCTCCCGCCCGCCCAGCGCCTCGGCCAGGTCGTCGCCGGCGTGCAGCAGGTAGTGGCGGATGTCGTACTCGGCCAGCGCGTGCCGGATCGCGCCCAGCTCCGCCCGGCTCGCCTCCTCGTCGCGGCCGGCGAAGCTGTCGCGGTCCAGCAGGACCACCAGCGTCCCGACCCCACGGCGACGCAGCGAGGCCAGGGCTCGCACCCACTCGCGATCGGTGGAGCCGGTGATCATGCACAGCGTCATCCCACGGCGCATCTGGGGGAGGGTGTTGAGCACCACCTCTGCCAGCGGCCGCGAGCCATCCGCCTGCACGTTGGCCAGCAGGTGGAGGATCTTCTGCTCCACCCGCGTGCCGCGCTCCGGCATCAGGACGTGCTGGCGCCGGGACGAAACGGTCAGGCCCACGGCGCGGTTCTCGCTCAGGGTCTGGACGGCAATGGACGCCGCGGCGCTGACCGCCGTCTCGACCGATGCCGTCTCCCCCACCCCGGCGTGCGAGGCGCGATCCAGGTCGAGCAGGATCCAGAGGTCGGCGGTCTGCTCCAGGTCGAACTCCTTTACCTGCAGCTCGTTGTGGCGAACGCTGGAGAGCCAGTGGATCCGGTTGATGGCGTCGCCATGCACGTACGGCCGGATGGTGCTGACCAGCGGGCTGGTGGCCTCGTAGCGCTGCTTCGACGACTTGGTGCCATCCACCGGGGAGGGGGGCAGGCGCCAGTGGGGCAGCTGGTGGACCTTCGGGAAGACGACCACCCAGGTCGGCTGGCCCACAATCATCTCGGTGGTGAACAGCCCGAAGGGGTCGCCGG
>JBOGSY010000299.1:0-2835 GCA_050691915.1 Candidatus Limnocylindria bacterium
CATCGCCACCCAGGGAATCGTGCAGGGCACCTACGAGACCTTCGCCGAGGCTGCCCGCCAGCATTTCGGCGGCTCTCTCAAGGGCACGGTCACGCTGACCGCCGGCCTGGGCGGCATGGGCGGCGCGCAGCCGCTGGCCGTCACCATGAACGAGGGCACCTGCCTGGCGATCGAGGTCGACCCGGCCCGCGCCGAGCGGCGCCACCGGGTGGGCTACGTCGACGAGATGACGGCCGACCTCGACGCTGCGGTCGCCAAGGTCGACGCCTGGCGCGCCGCCGGCGAGGCCCGCTCCGTCGCGCTGATCGCCAACGCCGCCGACGTCGAGCCCGAGCTGTTGCGCCGGGGCTGGCACCCCGATCTCGTCACCGACCAGACCTCCGCCCACGACCCGCTGGGCGGGTACGTGCCGGGTGGCATCGGCCTGGAGGAAGCGCGCGAGCTGCGCGAGCGCGACCCCGCGGCCTACGTGGGCCGCTCGCTGGCGTCCATGGCGCAGCACGTGCGGGCGATGCTCGCCTTCCATCGGTCCGGCTCGGTCGTCTTCGACTACGGCAACAACATCCGCCAGCAGGCGCGCGAGGCGGGGGTGACCGATGCCTTCGACTTCCCCGGCTTCGTGCCGGCCTTCATCCGCCCGCTCTTCTGCGAGGGGAAGGGGCCCTTCCGCTGGGCCGCCCTGTCGGGCGACCCCGACGACATCCGCAAGACCGATGCCGCCCTGATGGAGCTCTTCCCCGAGGACGCCAGCCTGCACCGATGGCTGCGCCTGGCCGAGCAGAAGGTGCCGTTCCAGGGCCTGCCGGCCCGGATCTGCTGGCTCGGCTACGGGGAGCGCAGCGCAGCCGGGCTGCGGATCAACGAGATGGTGGGCTCGGGTGAGCTGACCGCCCCGATCGTGATCGGGCGCGACCACCTGGACGCGGGCAGCGTGGCCAGCCCGTTCCGCGAGACGGAGGGGATGCGCGACGGCTCGGACGCGATCGCCGACTGGCCGATCCTCAACGCGCTGCTCAACACCGCCGCCGGCGCAACCTGGGTGAGCTTCCACCATGGCGGCGGAGTCGGGATCGGCTACTCGCTGCATGCCGGGATGGTGATCGTGGCCGACGGCACGCCGGAAGCCGCCGCCCGCCTGGAGCGGGTGCTGACCACCGACCCGGGGATGGGGGTCGTCCGCCACGCCGACGCCGGCTACGAGCGGGCGCTCCAGGTCGCGCGCGAGCGGGGCATCCGCATTCCGATGGCGGAGGACTGAATCGGGCGATCTGCCGGACCTCGGCTGGGGTCACACCACCAGGTCAGGTGACAGGTCGGCGACCCGCGGCACACCGGCCAGGGCCATGGCCTGCTCGAGCTCGCCGGTCACCAGGTCCAGGACGCGGCCGACGCCCGCCTCCCCGTCCACCGCCAGGCCCCAGATGACCGGCCGGCCGATGCCCACCGCTGTCGCGCCCAGGGCGAGGGCGATCAGCGCATCGGTCCCGCGCCGGACGCCGCCGTCCAACAGGACCGGCACCCGGCCCTCGACCGCCCGGACGACGCCCGGCAGCGCGTCCAGGCTGGCGATCGCCCCGTCCAGCTGCCGCCCGCCGTGGTTGCTGACCTCCACCGCCGCCGCCCCGTGGTCGACCGCCAGGCGCGCGTCGTCGGGATGGAGGACGCCCTTGACCACCACCGGCCGGCCGAAGCCGGCCAGCCACTCGAGATCGTCCCAGGTCAGGCGCTCCACGAACTGGACCGATGCGGCGTCGCGCTCCGGCACGCCGGCCGCGGCGGCGATGTTCGGCAGGCCGACGCCCTTGGGGATCTGGAACCGGGCCCGGACGTCGCGCTCGCGGCGCCCGAGGCGCTGCAGGTCGACGGTCAGCACCAACGCCTCGTAGCCGAGGCTCACCGCGCGCTCCACCATCGCCCGCCGCGCGCCGGGATCGGCCAGCAGGTAGACCTGGTACCAGCGCGGACCGCCCACCGCCGCGATCTCGGCCATGTCGCTGCTGGCCGACGACGAGAGGGTCATGGTGATCTCCCGCCGCCCCGCGGCGCGCGCCGTGGCAATCTCGCCGTCGGGGTGAGCCATGCGCTGGAGGGCGGTGGGTGCCACGAAGACCGGCGATGGCCAGCGCCGGCCCAGGACCTCCACCCCGGGGTCGACCGCGGCGACGTCGGTCATGACCCGTGGCAGGATGCGGCGCCGCCCGAATGCGGCGCGGTTGTCGTCCAGGGTCAGCTCGTCCAGCGCACCGCCGGAGTAGTAGGCCAGCGGCCCGGCCGCCAGCCGCTCGGCCGCGCGGCGCTCGTAGTCGAATACGTTGACGAGGTCCGGGTCGACTGACAGGTCCGGCTCGAAGCCGGCCATCGCCGGCCGATCGGGCACCGGCGGCCGCGGGAGATCTGACATGCCGGAAGCCTAGCCGCCCGCGTAGCATCCGCGCCATGGCCTTCGATCCGACCGCGCCGCTGCCGGGCGCCCCCGTCCCGTGGGCGCCGTCGGTCATGCCCGCTCGGCGCGACGGCCCCCCATGGGCCATGACCGAGATGATCGCGGCCGAGCCGACAATGGGCGAGCGCCTGGCCCGGCGGCTTGGGGCGGACCCCGCGCTGCGCGACCTGGCGGCGGCACTGCGCCTGGCGGCGGATGGCGGCCGGCCGATCCTCACCACCGGCTGCGGGACCTCCGAGCACGCGGCCATGGCCGGCGCCGGCGTCCTGGCCGACGCGCTGCGCTCCGCCGGGCTGCCGGCGGACCGGGTGGCATCGGTCCAGGCCTTCGAGCTGGCGGCCCGGGTCCCGCCCGACGCTCTGGTCGCGGCGGTCTCGCACGAGGGCGGGACG
>JBOGSY010000300.1:0-2828 GCA_050691915.1 Candidatus Limnocylindria bacterium
GAAGAGCGCGACCGACGAGAACTGGGAGAGCGCCCCGAAGTCCGGCAGGTGGCGCGGGTCGGGCACGGAGAGCGGCGGCACCGGATACTCCTGCTCGCCGTAGATCCGCAGCGGCGAGCGGCTGGTTGCCAGCACCACCGTCTCCGGCGTGCGGGCGAGCAGCTCGGCCAGGCTGGCGGCCGCGTCGATCACCTGCTCGAAGTTGTCCAGCACCAGCAGGATCCGCTTTCCGGCCAGGTGCTCGGCCAGCCGGTCCAGCGCGTTGGCGCCGGGGTCGGCCATGCCGAGGGCCTGGGAGATGGTCGGCAGGACGAGGCTCGGCTCGTGAAGCGGCCCCAGGGGCACGAAGAACACGCCGTCGGGGAACGCGTCGGTTGCATCGGCGCCGAGCTGCAGCGAGAGCCGGGTCTTGCCGGTGCCGCCCGGCCCGGTGAGGGTCAGCAGCCGAGCCTCGCGCAGCAGGCCGCCGGCCTCGCCAAGTTCTCGCTCGCGTCCCAGGAAGGTCGTCAGCTGGGTGGGAAGGTTGTTGGGGACCACGTCCAGGGTGCGCAGCTGCGGGAATGATGTCGGCAGACCCTCGACCACCAGCATCGCCAGCCGTTCGGGACGGGAGAGGTCCTTGAGGCGGTGCTCTCCGAGGTCGCGCAGGGTGACGCCCGAGGGCAGCGTGCCCTCGACCAGCATCCGAGTCGTCCCCGACAGCAGGACCTGGCCGCCGTGGCCGGCATTCGCGATCCGCGCCACCCGGTGCACGTCGATGCCCACGTACGAGCCGCCGCTCAGCCGGCCTTCGCCGGTGTGCAGGCCCATCCGGACCCGGACCGATGCGTCGCCCGGCCAAGCCTCGGCGGCGAGCGCTCGCTGCGCCTCTGCGGCGGCGGCGACTGCCCGCGGGGCGCTGCCGAAGGCGACGAACACGGCGTCGCCCTCGGAGCCGAACTGGATGCCCTGCTGCGACTCCACGGCGCCCCGCACCAGGGTGTTGTGGCGCTCCAGGAGGCGCGGCCAAGCGTCCCCCAGGCCCTGCGCCAGGCGGGTCGAGCCCTCGATGTCGGTGAAAAGGAACGTGACGGTTCCGGTCGGGAGCGCGGCCACGTCCAGAGTGTACGCTCGCCCGGCATGACCTCTGACCCCTTTGCGCTGCTCGCCGCTCGCCCGGTGCTCTCCGCGGTGCTGGGCGCGCTGGCCATCGCCTTCAGCGGGGTCCTGGTCCGGCTGGCGGCCGTGGAGCCGGCGACGGCGGCCATCTTCCGCTGCCTCTATGCGCTCCCCCTGCTGGCGATCCTGGCCCTGGCCGAGCGACGGGCCTACGGGCCGCGGCCGGCCTCGCAGGTCTGGCTGGCGTACGCGGCCGGGACCTTCTTCGCGGTCGACCTGGAGCTCTTCCACCACACCATTGGCCTGGTCGGCGCCGGGCTGGCAACCGTGCTGGGCAACACCCAGGTCGTCTTCGTGGGCCTGCTGGCCTGGCTGCTGCTGGGTGAGCGGATGCCCTTCCGCACGGCGCTGGCCATCCCCGTTGTCCTGGGCGGGGTGGTCCTGATCTCCGGAATCATCGGCACCGGCGCCTATGGCAGGGACCCGACCCTTGGGGTGGTGACCGGCCTGGCCACCGGCCTGTCGTATGCCGGATTCCTGCTGGTCCTGCGGCACGGCAACGCCGACTTGCGGCGCCCGGCCGGCCCGCTCTTCGATGCGACCCTGTCGGCGACGGTGGTGTCGGTCGTCATCGGCCTCCCGCTGGGAGAGGTGGACCTGGTGCCGGCCTGGCCGTCGCACGCCTGGCTGCTGGCGCTGGCGGTCTCGTCCCAGGTGGTGGGCTGGCTCCTGATCAGCGTCTCGCTGCCCCGCCTGCCGGCCGCCCTCACCAGCGTGGTGCTGACCCTGCAGCCGGTGGGCGCGGCGGTGCTGGCCGTGCTGCTGGTGGCGGAGACGCCGTCGGGCGTTCAGCTCATGGGGGCGGCGGCCATCCTGGCCGGCCTGCTGCTGGCGACCATCCGCCGCCGCGGCGAGCCTCCGCGGGTGCCGATGGAGCCGGAGATCGGTTGAGGCCGGGCGCTATCGTTGGAAGCCGATGCCCACCACCCTCACCATCACGGGCCGCGGCCGCCTGCTCACCCCGGAGCCGTACCAGGGCGCGCTTCCCTGGGCCGTGCTGGTGCGCGACGGCCTGGTGGCCTGGGTCGGGCCGCTGGCCGATGCCCCGGCGGCCGACGGTGAGCTGGACCTGGGTGACGCGCTGGTGACGCCGGGCCTGGTGGATGCGCACACCCATCCCGTCTTCGCCGGAGACCGCTCGGACGAGGCGGCGGCCCGGCTGGCCGGGCAGCCGTACGACGGCGGGGGCATCCTGCGCACGGTGGCGGCGACCCGGGCCGCCGCGGACGGCGAGCTGGAGACGCTGGTCGAGTCGCGGCTGCGGGCCCAGCTGGCGGCCGGGACCACCACCGTCGAGGCCAAGTCTGGCTACGGGCTGACGGCCGCCGGGGAGCTGCGCCATCTGCGCATCCTGGGCCGCGCCTCGGATCGGGTGCCCGTCCGTGTGGTGCGCACCTTCCTGGGCGCCCACGCCTCCCCGCCCGGCGTCGCCGGCTACGTGGACGAGGTCATCGGCGAGATGCTGCCTGCGGTCGCCGCCGAGGGACTGGCCGAATTCTGCGATGTCTTCTGCGACACCGGGTTCTTCAGCGTGGCGGACGGCGAGCGCATCCTGCAGGCCGCCGCCGCCCATGGGCTGGGCCTTCGGATCCACGCCGAGCAGCTGGCGCGCACCGGCGCGGCCGAGCTGGCCGTGCGGCTGGGGGCGACCAGCGCCGATCACCTGGAGC
>JBOGSY010000301.1:0-2819 GCA_050691915.1 Candidatus Limnocylindria bacterium
TCAGCGGCTTCGACAAGCACTATCCCTACGAGCTGTCGGGCGGCATGCAGCAGCGGGCCAACCTGGCGCGCGCGCTGGTCGTCAATCCCGCCGTCCTGCTCATGGACGAGCCGTTCGCCGCGCTGGACGCCCAGACCCGGGAGATGATGCAGTCCGAGCTGCTGGACATCTGGTCACAGACATCCAAGACGGTGCTCTTCATCACCCACCAGATCAGCGAGGCGATCTACCTGTCCGACCGGGTGATCGTGATGAGCGCCCGGCCCGGCCGGATCATCGCCGACATCCCCATCGACATCCCTCGGCCGCGTCCGTTGGCCGTTAAGCGCACCCCGAAGTTCCTGGAGTACGAAGACGAAGTCTGGGCACTGATCGAGTCCCAGGCACGAGCCACCATGCAGACCGACCAGCTGACCGAGACCGGCTAAATGAGCATGGCCGTGGCCAGCGAGGCCACCACCGGCACCCCGCAGCGGCCGGCCCCGCGCCCGGTGTCCGGCCTGGCCGCGTGGTATGCCACCCACCAGCGCCTGGTCCTGGGAATCGCCGGGATCCTGATGATCCTGGTGCCCTGGGAGCTCGTCGTCCGCTTCGGCCTGGTCAAGGAGATCCTGGTCGGCTCGCCCACCGCCGTGGCCGAGGCGTTCGTGAAGGAGTTCGAGCGTGGCGACATCTGGCGCCACATCTGGGCGTCGCTGCGCGTGTGGCTGGTGGGCTTCGGGCTGGCGTCGGTGGCGGGCATCTTCCTGGGGCTGGCGGCCGGCTGGTCCCGCCGCGCCGGGCTCATCACCGTCCCCTGGTTGAACGTGGCGTACGCCGCCCCGGACCTGGCCTTCGTCCCGATCTTCATCCTGTGGTTCGGGCTCGGCTTCACCTTCAAGGTATTTGTGGTCTTCATCGGCGTGATCATCTACGTCACCCTCAACACGATCGCAGGGGTGCATGCCACCGAGGAGCGCTACCTGGCCGTGGCGCGCACGTACCGCGCCGGGCAAATCATGATGTTCCGCTCGATCATCCTCCCCGGCGCGCTCCCGTACATCATGACCGGGCTGCGCATCGCCTCCGGCCGCGCGGTCGTGGGTGTCATTGGTGCCGAGTTTGTCTCGGCCAACGAGGGCCTCGGGTTCCTGATCACGATCTCGGGGACCACCTTCCAGACGGCGCGCGTCTTCGTGGGCATCATCCTCATCGCCGGCTTCGGAGTCCTGCTGAACGAGATCCTGGGCCGCGTCGAGCGACGCTTCGACGCCTGGCGCGTCGAAGTCCACGGGTGACCGCGGTGCGCTACGCGAGCATCTCCGAGCTGAGCGCCGCGCTGCGCGGGCGGAGGCTGTCGGCCGTCGAGCTGGCGGACCAGGCGCTCGCCGCCCTGTCGGAGGTCGCTCCCCGCTACAACGCCCTGGCGACGACGCTGCCGGCGCGCGCCCGCGCCGAGGCCGCGGCCGCCGACCGCCGTCTGGCCCAGGGAGATGCATCCATCCTGTGCGGCATCCCGTATGGTGCCAAGGATCTGTTCGCGGCGCGCGGTGGCCCCACCACCTGGGGCGCGCCGGAGTTCGCCGATCAGGTCTTCGAGACCGATGCCACCGTCTTGCAACGCCTGGGGGCGGCGGGTGCGGTGCTGGCCGGCAAGCTGGCGATGTCAGAGTTCGCGGGAGGCGGGCGGCCCCACAAGCCGGGGGCGTCGCTTCACGGACAGGGCCGCAACCCCTGGGACCCGAGGCGGTACTCGGGTGGATCGTCCAGCGGCTCCGGCATCTGCGTGGCGACCGGCCTGGTCCCGTTCGCGCTGGGGACCGAGACCGGCGGCTCGGTGCTGGGGCCGGCCGCCTTCTCCGGCGTGACCGGTCTGCGCCCGACCTTCGGGATCGTGCCGCGCGCGGGCGCGATGACCCTGTCCTGGACCCTGGATAAGGTTGGTCCGCTGGCCCGCAACGCGGAGGACTGCGCGATCGTGATGGACGCCATGACCACCCGGCGGCCGTCCGGCGGGTTCCTGGCCTCCGTCCGCGGCGAACCCGACCGCGGGCTGAGGGTCGCCTTCTCGCCGGCCGAGTGGGATGAGGCGTCGCCCTCCATCCGCACCGCCCTGCGGCGGGGGATCGAGGAGCTGCGACGACTCTACCCGGGCTTCGTGGAAGTCGAGCTGGAGCGCGAGCCACGCTTCATCTCGTCGCTGGAGGAGATCGTCCGGATCGAGGGCGCCTACGGCCTGCGCGACCGGCTGCGGCGCGACGACTTCGTCATGAGCGACGAGCGCCAGCTGGCGACCCTGCGCTCCGGCCTGGACGTGCCGGCGGTCGAGTACCTGGCCGCGGTGCGCGGCACGGTGGCCCAGGCCCAGGCGGCCTTCAGGCGCGTCTTCCGGCGATCCGACGTCATCCTCTCCGCGTCCCGCCCCACCATCGCTCCGCGCCTGGACGAGGAGCGACCGCCACGCGACGCCACAAAGCTGTCCGACCTGCTGCGGGCCGCCGGAAACCTGGCCGGGGTGCCGGGCATCTCGTTCCCGTGCGGCCTTTCGGACGAGGGACTGCCGGTCGGCCTTCAGCTGGTCGGACCCAGAGGATCGGACGCCGCCCTGATGGCCATGGCGGCCGCGTTCCAGCGCGTGACCGACCACCATCGAGCGAGGCCACCCGAGAGCTGATCCAGGCTCCGCCGGCCTTGACGGATGCAGCCGTATGCTGTTGTATACCCCGTGGGCGCGCCTGAGCGCTTGTCCCCGCATTGGGCAGACGATGGAGGTAGTCATGGGCGTCCCGATTCCCGTTCGACGCATCCTCGCGACGGCATTCGCGGGCATGCTGCTGCTG
>JBOGSY010000302.1:0-2809 GCA_050691915.1 Candidatus Limnocylindria bacterium
GCGCGCTGGCCGGGCTGCTGGGCTACAGCCTCTTCCTGGCGGACACCGCCGTGCTCGTGTAGGACCGATGATGACCACCGGGCGCCCCCCGACCTCGACCGCCGACCTGCGCGGCCGGCGCGTGGCAGTGCTGGGCCTGGCACGCTCCGGCGTGGCCGCCAGCCGGATGCTGGCCGCCGCCGGCGCGCGGGTGACCGCCTACGACCGCCGCCCTGCCGCCGAGCTGAACGAGGCGGTAGAGGCGCTGGGCGACCGACCGGTCAGCCTGCTGCTGGCGGCGGCCGAGGCCGAGGTCAGGGCGCTGCTGGCCGATGTCGACCTGGTCGTCACCAGCCCGTCGATCTCGGCCTCCTTCCCGACCACCGAGGCATGGCTCCGCCAGGCCCTGGCCGCCGCGCAGGCGGGTGGCGTCCCGGTGGTCAGCGAGGTGGACCTCTTCCTGCGGCTGACCCGCGCGCGGGTCATGGCCGTCACCGGCACCAAGGGCAAGACCACCACCACCGCCCTGCTGGGGGCGCTGCTGGCCTCCGGCGGGGTTCCGCACGCGGTGGGTGGCAACATCGGGATCCCGATGGTCGAGCGCGTCGACGAGCTGGGACCGGACGCCTGGGCCGTGCTGGAGCTGTCCGAGCTCCAGCTGCCGACCATCTCGCGTGGCGCCGATATCGCCGTCTACACCAACGTCGGCGCCGACCATCTGGACCGCCACGGGTCGGTCGAGGCCTACCGCGCGGTCAAGGCCCGGCTGGCCCGGCTGACCGTGGGACGGGGCACGGTCGTCCTCAACGCCGACGACCCGGGCTGCCTGGAGCTGGCGCGCTTGCTCGCCGGCGACCTGCGCTGGTACGGCCACGACGACCGCCACCTCCAGGCGACGACCGACGACGGCCTGGTCTACCTCGGGGGCGAGGTGCTGATGCCGGTCGCGGACGTGCCGCTGCCCGGCCGCCACATGCTGGGCAACGTCCTGGCCGCCGCGCTGGCGGCGCGGCTGGCGGGCTTGCCGGCGGCGGCCATCGCGAGCGGGATCCGTGGCTTCGCCGGACTCGCGCACCGCCTGGAGACGGTCTCGGAGGTCAACGGCGTCCGCTTCGTGAATGATTCGCAGGCCACCATCCCGCTGGCCGCCATCGCGGCGCTCGAGGCCTTCGACCCGGCGCCGGTGGTGCTCGTCGCCGGAGGCCGGGGGAAGGGCCTGGACTACGCCGGCTTCGCCGACGCGATCGCCGCGCGCTGCCGGGCGGTGGTGCTGATCGGCGAGACGGCCGACGAGCTGGAGCGGGTCGTGGCCGGCCGCGTGCCGGTGCACCGGGCCGCCACCCTGGACCGGGCGGTGCAGGTGGCCGCAGCGGAGGCACGGCCCGGCGACGTGGTACTGCTCTCTCCTGCGGCCGCCAGCTTCGACATGTTCGACGACTACGCGGCGCGCGGGGACGCGTTCCGAGCGGCCGCCTCGGCCCTGGCGGAAGTGGGCCGGTGACCGCCACCATGGCGACCGCCGCGCGGCGTGCCGGCGCCCGGAGCGGCGTGAAGCGCGAGCGGCATCGCGTCAGCTACCCGCTCCTCACCGCGGTCCTGGCCCTGGTCGCCATCGGCGTGGTGATGGTCTACTCGGCCTCGAGCGTCCGCTCCTACCTGGCCAGTGCCGACCCGGCCGCCCAGGGCATGCAGCAGGCGATCTGGGCGGTGCTCGGCCTGGCCGCCATGCTGCTTGCCAGCCGCGTCGACTTCCGCCTCCTCCGCTACCTGGCCATCCCCGCCTACGTCGGGACCCTGGTGCTGCTGGTGCTCGTCCTGCTCCCCGGGGTCGGCACCGAGGCGTTCGGCTCGCGACGCTGGATCGTTGTGCCGGGCGTCGGCTCCTTCCAGCCGGCCGAGCTTGCCAAGCTGGCGATCTGCATCTACCTCGCCCACTGGCTGGACCGTCGTGGCCGGGAGGCGCACAGCTTCTGGAACGGCCTGGTGCCGTTCGGGCTGCTGGTCGCGCCCGGGCTCGTGCTGATCGCCCTGGAGCCGGACATGGGCACCGCCGGCGTGTACGCCGCCACCGCGCTCGCCATCTTCTTCATGGCGGGGGCCAACCTGCTGTACCTGACCGCCATCGCGGGCGCCGTAGGCGCCGGTGCGGTGATCATGATCAGCGCCACCGCCTACCAGGCGCAGCGGGTCCAGTCCTTCCTGGACCCGTTCCGCGATCCGCTGGGGGCCGGCTACAACACGATTCAGGGCCTGCTGGCGCTGGCCCTGGGCGGGATCGCCGGCCAGGGACTGGGCATGAGCCGCCAGAAGTTCCTCTACCTGCCCGCCCCGTCGACCGACTTCATCTTCGCCATCATCGGCGAGGAATGGGGCCTGGTCGGCACGCTCACCGTGCTGGCCCTGTTCGTGCTGGTCGCGTACCACGGCTACCGGATCGCGATCCATGCGCCAGATACGTTCTCCGGCCTGCTGGCCGCCGGGATCACCACCTGGCTGGTGGTGCAGGCCTGCATCAACATGATGGTCGTCACCGCCCTGCTGCCGGTCACCGGCATCCCGCTGCCCTTCATCAGCTACGGCGGCTCGGCCCTCACCATCAACCTCGTGGCGGTCGGCATCCTGCTGTCGATCTCCCGCGAGACCACCCAGACAGGATCATTGCTCGATGCGGTTGTTGGTGTCGGGCGGCGGAACCGGCGGGCACGTGTACCCCGCGCTGGCCGTCGCGCGGGCCCTGCGCGACGCGCGGCCCGAGCTTGACCTCGCCTACGCCGGCGGCGCCCGCGGCCTGGAGCGGCGGATCGTGGCCGCCGACGGCACGCTGCCGTAC
>JBOGSY010000303.1:0-2797 GCA_050691915.1 Candidatus Limnocylindria bacterium
GCTCGTGGGCGAGCGCATCGGTGAGGGGCATCTCGTAGGCGGCGTTGACCGCCTCCTTGGCCAGCCGCAGGGCCAGCGGGGATTTCTCCGCGATTGTGGCCGCCAGCCCCAGCGCGTCCTCGACCAGCAGCTCGTCGGGAACCACCCGCGCGACCAGGCCGCGTTCCAGCGCCTCGCGCGCATCCATCGGCTCGCCGGTCAGGATCATCTCCATGGCCCGGCTCTTGCCGATGGCCCGGGTCAGGCGCTGGGTGCCCCCGGCCCCGGGGATAACGCCGATGTTGATCTCGGGCTGGCCGAACCTGGCGCTCTCGCCGGCCACGACCAGGTCCAGCGCCATGGCCAGCTCGCAGCCGCCGCCCAGCGCCCAGCCGCTCACCGCGGCGATGACCGGCTTGCTGATGCGCCGCACCCGGTCCCACTGGCCGATGCGATTGCCGCGCAGCATCTCGATGGGCGTGGCATTCGCCATCTCCCCGATGTCGGCGCCCGCGGCGAAGGCCCGCTGGTTGCCGGTCACTACGATCGCGCGCACTTCATCCTCGCGGTCCAGCTCCTCCAGCGCGGCGCACAGGGCGTCCATGACCGCCGCGTTCAGCGCGTTCAGCTGTTTCGGGCGGTTGAGCCGGACCAGCGCGGTGCGCTGCTCGGGCTGGCGCTCGACCAGGACGGTGGCCTCGGCGGTCGGCTCCGTCACCAGCTGCCTCCGTCCACGATCACGGCACACCCTCCTCCAGGGCGGTGAGCGCCGCGCCGCACGCGCCGCAGTACGCGTACCCGACCGGCAGGCCGCGTTCGCCGCAGGATGGGCAGGTGGTGCCGCCCGAGGCCGCGGCGCGGCGCAGGGCGTCGTAGTCCGGGGCTCGCTTCTGGTGGAAGGCGGCGACCGCCTCGCGCGTCTCGCCAGAGGAGGAATGCACCGCCAGCCAGTCGCGGGCGTGGGTGACGGTCTGGGCCCAGACCAGGTCGCGCCACCAGTTGAGCTGGGTCTTGGTGTAGCGAATCGTCTCCGGCAGCTTGCGGCGCAGGCCCTCGGCCAGGGCGGCGACGGTGGCGTCCAGCTCCGCTCGCGGCACCACCCGGTTGACGAGCCCCCATTCCAGGGCCCGGGCCGGGGCGACCTCCTCGCACAGCATCACGATCTCCCGCGCGCGGCGGTCGCCGACCATGATCGGAAGCCACTGGGTGGCACCCCCGGCGGGTACCGACCCGTGCTCCGGGCCGACATGCCGGATGTAGGCATCGTCGACCATGACCGACAGGTCGCAGGCCATCTGCAGCTCGTTGCCACCGCCCACGCAAACGCCGTTGATGCGGGCGATGGTCGGCTTGCCGATGTTGCGCAGCCGGTCGTGCATCTCCACGAAGGCGCCCATCCAGCGCCAGTACTGGCCGCTGGTCGCCCCGAACGTCGCCTGCTCGTTGAGGTCCGCGCCGGTGCAGAACGCCCGCTCGCCGGCCCCGGTGACCACCACCGCCGCCATGGCGTCGTCCCACGACGCGTCCTCGAAGGCGCGACCCAGCTCCCGCAGGGTCTGAAAGTCGAATGCGTTCAGCACCTCGGGCCGGTCGATGGTGACCGTGGCCACGGCGGCGGCCGCGTCCTTGCCATAGCGAATCCGCTCGAAGCCCAGGCTCCCGGCAGCGGCCGGCGCTGGATGCGCCGGCTCAGGCATCGGTCCCGGCCTCGTCGTCGGCCACCAGCAGCGTCACGCCGGCCTGCGCGAAGCTGCGCAGGTCGCGCCCGCTCTCGATCCCCGCCTCTGACACGAGCGCCGCCTCCAGGTCGGCGCGCGAGTCGAAGGCCATCTCGGCCATCAGGTAGAAGGCTGCCGGTCGGCCGGCGACCCCATCGGTCCGGGTCAGCCGGATGCCGCGCAGGTTCGGGTAGCGGCGCACGATCGGGGTGTGGGTGTCGCGGTAATGGGCGTCGAACGCCTCGCGGTCATCGGGCTGGTTGAAGAGGGCGATCAGGCGAGCGACCATGGCGACTCAGCCCGCTACTTTTTCGCGAAGTAGTCGGCGTTGATCTGGATGAAGTTGGTCCACTGCTCGGGGACCGCGTCCTCCGCGAAGATGGCGGTCACCGGGCATTCCGGCTCGCACGCGCCGCAGTCGATGCACTCGTCGGGGTCGATGAAGTACATCGCGTCGTCCTCGGTCGCATGGATGCAGTCGACCGGGCAGACGTCGACGCAGGATGCGTCCTTGACGCCGATGCATGGCTCGGTGATGACGTAGGTCATGCGGCGTACTCCCTCGCGCGGGGCGACTTGTGCGGCGAGCTCTGAGGATACACCGATGAACGGGCCGACAATCGGCATGCCCCCGTGGTCGCTCAGCCGCTCGCCAGCTCCACCGCCGACCGCTCGGCCTGCAGCCGGGCGAAGCCCGGCTTGATCTGCTCGTTGATGATCCGCAGCCGGCCGTCGAACGGCCAGAAGGCGCTCTTGATGGCGTTGAGGGTCAGCCACTCGATCTCGTCCAGGCCGATCCCGAAAGCTTCGACCAGGGCCGCGAACTCGCTGGAAAGCGAGATCCCGCTCATCAGCCGGTTGTCGGTGTTGACCGTGACTCGGAAGCGCAGCCGGCGCAGCAGGTCGATGGGGTGGCCGGCCACGCTGGGGGCCGCGCCGGTGTGCACGTTGGAGGTCGGGCACATCTCCAGCGGAACCCGGCGATCCCGAACGTAGGCGGCCAGCCTGCCCAGCGCCACCCGGCCGTCGTCGCGGACGGTGATGTCGTCGACGATCCGGACACCGTGGCCCAGCCGCTCGGCCCCGCACCACTGCAGCGC
>JBOGSY010000304.1:0-2790 GCA_050691915.1 Candidatus Limnocylindria bacterium
GGCTAGGACGCAGCTCCATGCGCCGCAGCAGCTGGGCGTTGGCCGCCACGATGATGGTCGACGCGCTCATGGCCACCGCCCCGATGCTCATCGGCAGCACGAAGCCTATGGGTGCCAGCACGCCGGCCGCGACCGGGATGGCCAGCGCGTTGTAGCCGGTGGCCCAGACCAGGTTCTGGACCATCTTCCTGTAGCTGGCCCGGCTGAGCCGGATGGCGCCGACCACGTCGCGCGGGTCGTCGCGGACGAGGACGATGCCGGCCGACTCGACGGCGACATCGGTCCCCGCCCCGATGGCGATCCCCACGTCAGCCTGGGCCAGTGCCGGCGCGTCGTTGACGCCGTCGCCGACCATGGCCACCGTCGCCCCGCCCGCCTGGAAGCTGCGGACCGCATCCGCCTTGTCGGCCGGCAGCACCTGGGCGCGGACCTCGTCGATCCCGAGCCGCGCGGCCACGGCGTCGGCGACCGCCTGGGCGTCGCCGGTGATCATGGCCACCCGCAGGCCCAGCCGGTGCAGGCTGACCACGGCCTCCGCCGACTCGGGCCGGACCTCATCCTCCGCGCTCAGGGCACCGATGACCACCTCGTCCCGGATGACGTACAGGACGGTCCGACCCGCGTCCTCCCAGGCGGCGACCCGGGCGCGCAGGTCCTGCGGCGGGTCGACCCCGAGCTCGGCCAGCAGCCGGGGGCCGCCGACCTGGACCGTCGCCCCGTCCACCACGGCTCGGGCGCCCCTCCCGGGCAAGGCCTCGAACTCCGATGCCACCGGCACGTCCACGCCCCGCTCACGGACGCCGGCCACGATCGCCCGGGCCAGCGGATGCTCGGAGTCCGCCTCCACCGCCGCAGCCAGGGCCAGCATCCCGGCCTCGCCGGCGTCGCCGGCCTCGTCCGCCGGCGCGGCATCGGTGAGGGCCGGTGCGCCCCTGGTCAGGGTCCCGGTCTTGTCGAAGATCACGACCGCAACCTCCCGGGCCCGCTCCATGACCAGCCGGTCCTTGACCAGCAGGCCGTTGCGGGCGCCCAGGGTGGTCCCGATGGCGATGACCAGCGGGATGGCCAGGCCCAGGGCGTGCGGGCAGGCGATGACCAGCACGGTGGCGGTCCGGATCAGCGCCTCCTCCGGGTCGCCCAGCACCGTCCACGCCCCCAGGGTGAGGAGGCCGGCGACCAGGGCGACGTAGAAGAGCAGGGCTGCGGCGCGATCCGCCAGGGCCTGGGCCCGCGAACGGGAGGCCTGGGCCTCCGCGACCAGCCGCATGATTCCCGACAGGGCGGTCTGGTCGCCCACCGCGGTGACCCGCACCCGCAGGCTGCCGCCGGCCGCCACCGTCCCGGCCACCACCCCGTCGCCGGGTTCCTTGGTGACCGGCCGCGACTCGCCGGTGATCATGCTCTCGTCCACGTCGGCGACGCCCTCGGCCACCTCCCCGTCGGCGGGCACGCGACCCCCGGGCCGCACCAGGACGACGTCCCCGGCGTCCAGCGCATCGGTCCTCACCGTCTCGAGGCCCTGCTCGGTGACCCGCTCGGCCGTGTCCGGCAGCAGCTCGGCGAGCGCGGCCAGCGCGCCGCGCGCCTGCATGATCGAGCGCATCTCCAGCCAGTGGCCCAGGCTCATGACCGCGATCAGGGTGGCCAGCTCCCACCAGACGTCGACCTCGAAGAGGCCCAGGGTGGCGGCCCAGCTGGCGACGAAGGCGACTGCGATCGCCAGGCTGATGAGGGTCATCATCCCCGGCTGGCCGCCGCGCAACTCCGCCACCGCGCCGCGCAGGAAGACGAGCCCGCCATATGCGAAGATGACCGTGCCGAGCAGCGGCGGAATCCACGCCGAGCCAGGGAAGGCCGGCGCGGCGTAGCCGAGCCAGATCTGGACCTCGGCGCTCCAGATCACGACCGGGACGGTCAGCGCCAGTACGATCCAGAACTGGCGGCGAAAGGCCTCCGGGTCATGCCCGGCATGCTTGTCGTGGCCGGCCTGCGCGTCGTGGCCCCCATGCGCATCGTGGCCGGCCTGCGCGTCATGCTGCATCGGTTGGGAAGCCTCTTCGTGGATACTCCCTACCAGTATGCCTGCCTGGGTCAAGCCGGCGGCGGCGAGGGCGCCTGGCAGCGACGCGGTGTCGGTCTCCCGCTATGGATCGCGCACCTCGAGAACCGCCCCCTGGAACAGGTCCACCACGACGTCGACCGCGGGTGACCCCTCCTCACCGCCGGAGCGATACGCCACCACGAACTGGCCGAGCAGCGGCGGCGCCTGCCACCCGGCGGCGGTCATGGCCAGGCCGGCCAGGCGCTCGGCCGGAACCTGGGCACGCACGAGGTCATCCAGCGCTGCGTCCAGCTCGGCCGGATAGCCGTGCAGGTCCGCCGCCTCCAACCTGACGGCGCCGCTGGAGGGTGTGACCAGGAACACGTACAGGTCCGTTCCCGCGGCGCCCACCGGGGTGCCGGCGACCTCCAGGCTGCAGGTCGTGGGCCCGCAGGCACCGGCCACCTGCAGCTGCGGGTGCGACCGGCCGCTCCAGGTCCACAGGCTGGCGGCAACCTCGGCCGCGATCGCCTCTGTCTGGAGCTCGGCTGCCACCCCACCGGGCCGGACCGAGGTGCGCATCGCCTCCAGGATGGCCGCCGCATCGTACGGGCGGCCGGCGGTCGGGGCCGTCGGGGACGGGGCTGCGGACCCCGAGCCGGTCGGCGTGACCGGCCCGCACGCCGTGGCCAGGGCGCCCAGCAGCAGCAGGCCCGCTATGGGCCGGCGGGCGGCGCCGAGGCTCACGG
>JBOGSY010000305.1:0-2778 GCA_050691915.1 Candidatus Limnocylindria bacterium
GGCTCCACGCGTGCCCCGGCCCCCGTCCGCCGGCCACCCTTGGCGGTCATCGCATACTGGCTTTACGAAACGGCGGTGACAGAATCGCCGGCCGCCTGTGTGGTCATGGTCCCTGGCCGTCGACACGAAGCGGGCTATGCCCGGTCGCGCCGGGCCAGCACGATCCGGGTGAATGGCAGCCGGATGTCGCTGAAGACCTCGATGCTGACCAGGAACCCCAGGAAGATGAGGAGCACGCCCAGGAACTCGCCCAGGTAGAAGGACCAGGTCACACCGAAGCGGTTCAGCCCGCTGGTCCATCCCGGGATGAAGCCGCCCAGCGCGATCAGGAGCGTGGCCGGCACCCGCGAGTTGAGCGTGCCGGCGCGGAAGGACCGCACCGCACCGGGGATGGAGGCGAAGAAGTTGACCGTCACCGCCAGCGACCGACCGATGCCGCCCACCACCGGGATCCGGGTCTCGACCCGCAGCACGCGCCGCTTGGGCATGAAGATGTAGGCCGAGTACACCGCGCCGAAGACCAGCGCGAAGGCGCCGGCGATGTTGAACGGCGGCGTCAGGACCCGCAGGTCGGAGGGGAAGGCCTGGCCGGTGGGGACGCGGGTGGCCGGATCAAGGAAGTAGCCGGGGGCGTCGACCGCGACGGAGAAGGTCAGGACCGCCACCACCACCGAGGCCACGGCCAGGACCGCGGCGGCGACCGGGGCGGCCAGCTGTCGGCGGACGCGGGTCGCCACCACCAGCCCCACCGCCGCCAGTGCCGCGAAGCCGACCACCGCCAGGACGGTGCCGCCCGAGGCCGGGTCGCCCTCGCGGGCGCGCGCGGCGGCGGACAGGATGCTGAACAGCCCGCCGCCGAAGACGCTGAACGCCACGAAGTAGCCGAAGCGGGTGTTGCGCAGCAGGAAGACGGTCCCCAGCCCCAGGTAGGCCGCCACGCCGAAGGCGCCGATCAGGTACCAGGTCCGGTACAGCGGCTCGTTCCAGCCCCAGGCCCCGCCGATGAACTCGGTCCCCGCGCTGATCCCGTACCAAAGCAGGCCGATGGCCCAGACCAGCTGGTAGGGCTGCCGGCGTCGAACCCACTGGTCGGCGACCAGCACGGCGAAGACGAACGAGAGCAGCGACGAGAGGAACGGCAAGACGACGTTGGGGTCCACCGGGTCACGGCCTCCAGCGCGCTGAGGATGGAGCCCACGTCCGGGCTCGAACCGGAGACCTCTTCCTTACCAAGGAAGTGCTCTGCCAACTGAGCTACGTGGGCGCTGACGCTCACCGGTTTTGTGCTACCGGTGACCGCTTATCTGGCGCAAGGTCCGGCGCCGTCTTGACCTACAGTGCTCCGACACCGCATACTTGCGAGGTTCTGCAAAACCACTAGCTGAGGTATCCGACCATGGCGACCAAGACGCGCACCGGACGCTCGATTGTGGCCGAGCCCGAACCGAGCGTCAACCTGGGCCTGACCCTCGAGGCCGGCCTAGACGATTTCCGGCGCCACCTCCTGGCGGAGGTCCAGACCGGGAACAAGTCCCGCGCCACTGTCGCGGTCTACACCGCCGGCGTCGAGCGCTTCATCGCCTACGTCCGCGAGCAGGGCATGCCGCCGACGATCGACGGGATCCGCCGCGAGCACGTCGAGGCCTTCCTCGGCGCGCTCCACGAGCAGGGGCGGAAGCCCTCCACGTTGGCGACCTACTACCGCGGCCTCCGCCAGTTCTTCGGCTGGGCGGTCGACGAGGACGAGCTCGAGCGCTCGCCGATGGAGAAGATCAAGCCGCCGCAGATCCCGGACGAGGCGCCGCCGGTCCTGCGGGAGGAGCAGATCCGCGCGCTGCTGAAGGCCTGCGCCGGCAACGGGTTCGAGGCCCGTCGTGACAGTGCGATCGTCGAGCTCTTTCTGGGCACCGGCATGCGCCGCGCCGAACTCACCGGGCTCACGATGAACAGCATCGATCGCGACACCGGCACCGCGATCGTGCTGGGCAAGGGCCGCAAGGGCGGCAAGTGGCGGTCGGTCCCGATCGGCGCCCAGGCCAGGAAGGCGCTCGATCGGTATCTCCGTCTCCGGGGCCGGCACCCGCAGGCGCGTGGCACCGAGGCGCTGTGGATCGGCCACAAGGGCCCGCTGACCACCGACGGGATCCGGCAGATGCTTGAGCGCCGCGGCCGCCAGGCCGGGATCGAGGGCCTGCACGCCCACCTGTTCCGCCACACATTCGCGCACGACGCCCTGAGCAACGAGATGGCCGAGGGCGACCTGATGATGCTCGCCGGCTGGAAGAGCCCGAGCATGCTCCGCCGCTACGGCGCCTCGGCCGCGGCCGAGCGCGCGATCGCCGCATATCGTCGCTACGACGCGCGCCGGGGCCGTTGAGTACAGCCGCGCCGGGAGTGGGCACAGTGCTACACTCCCGGCTAACTACATATCCCCGACCGGCCCGCCGCCGGGACGAACCGCGCTCCTCGAGCGCGACCGTGGCCCGCAGGTGCCCAAGGCGTGAGAGCATCGCCGAGGAACAGCCCTGCACAGCGGCGTAGAGGCCGCTAGAACGAATCGACGGGGGCGCCCATGCGCCCGACCGGATCGTAGGCGGCACAGCAAGGTCTCCAACCCGGAGGTCCGCTGTGCCCGATTCCAAGCTTTTTGTCCGCACCCATGTAGGGTCCGCGGCCGTGAAGCCGCACCCCACCCGGATGCGCAACGGCCTGACCGCCGCCGAGGCCTCGCTGGCCGGCCGGCTCGGCGCGCACGTCAGCTGGTCCCGGACCCTCGAC
>JBOGSY010000306.1:0-2752 GCA_050691915.1 Candidatus Limnocylindria bacterium
GCCCGGGGGCAGCAACCTCGGTGGCACAGCGCCATCCCCGACCGCCTCGGCCAGGCCCGCCGACGGATAGGCGACCGCCGTCGAGACAGCGCGCAGGAGCCGAACCGCTGGCAGGAAGAGGGCGCGTGCCAGGCGGCGCTTGAGACTGCCAGCGCCGTAATACTCGTCGAACAGATACTGTGCGTCGCGCACGTACGTGAGCACCGGGATCCGCAGAAGCCGTGCGAGGAAGAGGAAGAAGAGATCGGTCTCCGAGGGCAGGGAGCTGCTGTTCTCGACGTAGATCCCGCGCAGCCCGCGGAGGCGGCCGGAGAGGGCGTAACGGACGAGCGGCCAACGGCGGGCTGCCCGGTGGCCGGCGACGACCTCGAGGTCAACCAGTCGCGTCAGCTCATCGCGAAGGTGGGTGATCCGGGTCGTGGCCCCCCACAGCCCTCGGTCGAGGGGATACATCGAGAGGAGGAGCAGGCGGGGACGGGATGCTGGCAGGGTGCTCCTCCATCAACTAGGACGCCGGGCGACTGGGACCGAACGATGATACCGACCCTACTCGCGGCGGCGTTCGCCCGAGGATGCCGCGGACAACGGTAGAATCCGCCCGGTGAGCCTGACCGAGTTCCCCGGAGCCGAGGAACGGGTCCTCGCCGCCGCCCTCGTCGCGCGGCTGCCAGCGTCGGCATACCATGCCCTGCGGTGGTCCGGCATCGACCTGCGCTCGAGCGCGGAGCACATTCTGTACGCCGCGCTTCGGCAGCCGTTCGTGCCCGCCATCCACGACCGACTCGGGATCGCCCGGCCGCTGGCTCGCCTGGCCAGGGAGAGCGGACGAGTACTGCGTGGCGCCGCACGCCAGCGATCGGAGGCAGCGGCCGTCGCAGTGTTCGTCACGCAGCCGGTGCACGCGACGCTCTTCGCGTCAGTGTCCGAGCACCTTCCGCGCGGCCTCTCGGTACGGGTGGTCGACGCCCGGACGCGCGGACGTGCCGCGGGCCTGATCACCTCGGCAGACGAAGCGCTGGCGGCGCACCTCGATGCCCACCACGTTCCGTCGCTCACGCGCCATGCCATATCTGTTCAGCACGATCTGAGCGACGCGCCTGTTGAATGGACCGAGGTCGTGGATCGCGTACGCGGCGAGCGGTTGGCCGCCATCCTGCGGCGAGGGCTCCCGCTGGTTGCGCTGGACGCTGCGCGGGTGGTGACATTCGTGCGCCGACGCCGCCCCGCAGTCATCGCCTGCTTCAGCGAGTCGGGGCTGCTGGCACGCATCGTTCCGACCGCGGGACAGGCCGCGCAAGCTGGCCCCAGGGTCGTGGACCTTCCGCATGCCGAGGCTGCCGACCCGTCGGGGATGGTCGGGACCGAATACGATGGCGTCGCCGTGTACGGGCCGCACGCCGCGAGCGTCATGGCACTCGCGGGCGTCCCGGCGGACCGGATCGTCGAGATCGGTCCGCTCAGATACGACGCGCTCCTCTCGCGTCCGCCCACTCCACCAAGCAGGTCTCCGCGGCGGATCGTTCTGGCGTCGCAGCCGAGTGATCCAGCCAAGCCCGCGTTTCATCCCGACGTCAAACGCAACGTGCTCCGCGCGGCGATCGCCGCCAGCGCGGCAATGCGTCCGGCGGAGCTGCTCATCGTTCCGCATCCGACGGAGTCGGATGGCGTGACGCAGGGATTCCTGGCTCAGGCGACGATCCCCGATGGAGTTGCGATACACCTGGAACGAACGGGAACCCTCCACGAGGCGCTGGCCGGAGCCTGGGTCCTCGTCACGGGCGCGTCGCAGGCCGTCTTCGAGGCGATCGTCAGTGGCGTGCCCGCGATCACGTTCAACGCGACGGGTGGCCCGGACCCGGTCAACTTCGCTCGGGACGGCATCGCCCTTGGGGCGATCTCGGTCGAGGAGATTCACGCGCTGGCCCTGGGCCTTCTGGAGCCCGGGGTACGGGAGGAGACGGTCGCCGCAGCTCGCGCGGCCCTGGGAGATCGCCTCGGACCGCTCGACGGCCGCGCAGCCGCCAGGGCGGCCGATTGGATAGCGGGCTTCGTCACGGAGCGCGCGGACCAGGCGCGCACATGATCCCGACCTTCGCGAACGCGCGCTCAGGTCCGGTCAAAGAGACACCATGTCGCGTCGTCCCAGCCCTGGTCACGCCCCAGGAATCCTCCGTCCACCAGCTCCAGCTCCGGGAACAACTCCTCGTAGCGGCGACGGTAGTTTCGCTTGAACAGCGCGCCACGCTGTCGCCGATAGGGCACCTCGGTGTTCTCGTCCGCGTGATACTCGACGGCGAGGACGTACCGGCGCGAGATACGCACGATCTCGGACATCACGAGAGGGAGGGTGGTCTCCGGCTGATGGATCAGGACGCCGCAGGTGAACGCCAGGTCGAACCAGCGATCCCGGAACGGGAGATCCCTCGCCGGCGCCGCGATCGCATTCACCCCCGGCAGGCGCCGATGGAGGATCTGCAGCGCCCCTTCGTTGACGTCCACCCCGTATGCCCGCGTGGGGCCGACGTGCTTGGCGATCCACTGCAGGTTGGCACCGACGTTGCAGCCCACCTCGATGGCATTACTCACCGAGTACTGCTGGAGGAGGCCGCTCCAGAAGAGATCTCGGCCGTCGCCGGCGTCCGCGTTGCGCTTGACGTAGGCATCCCCAAAGGGGCCGGCCCACAGGTTCTCCAGACGCTGGGCTTCGGCAGGGTCTGATTTTGGCGCCGTCGGCATGATCCGACCTCCAATC
>JBOGSY010000307.1:0-2748 GCA_050691915.1 Candidatus Limnocylindria bacterium
CAACGCCCGACGGACCCGCGCCCGCCGGGGAGCCGTGCCCATTCCCGAGGGGTTCGAGCGGGCGGCGCCGGATGCCGACCCCGCCGGCCTGGTGGCGCGGGCCGACGAGCTGCGCGCGGTCCTGCACGCCGTGCGACACCTCCCCGACGACCGGCGCCAGGTCGTCATCCTGCGCTTCGTGGATGGGCTCTCCGCGCGCGAGATCGGGCAGGTGCTGGACCGCTCCCCGGGAGCCGTGCGCGTGCTGCTGCACCGGGCCCTGCGCGAGCTGGGGGAGCGGCTGACGCCCTGACCGACGCGGTGGAGGAGCGGCCGCTTCACCCGGAGGGTAACGATTCACGGGTCGCGGTGTTGGCTTAGGATGGGGGATCTCTCCCCGCCAGCAGCGCCGGGCACCGGCCGGCCGCCCTCAGCCTTCGCTCCCGGTCCAGCAGGAGACGCCATGACGCCGCGCACCATCGCCGACCGGCTCGACGAGGCGGTCGACCACGTCCTGCGCGGCTCCGGCGACCCGGTGGCCGGCGACCTGCGCCCGCTGGTCGAGGCCGCGGCCCTGGTCCACGCCGCGCTGCCGCCGATCCCGGCCGGGGAGCGCTTCGAGCGGCGCCTCGCGGCGCGGCTAAGGCGGCCGGGCCCGGTGGAGCGGGCGCGCCAGGCGCTGAGCGGGCTGACGCGCGACCAGCTTCGCAACCCGCGGCGGCTGCTGGCCGCGGGAGCCGTCTCCTCTGCGGCCGTGACCGTCACCGCCCTGGCGCTGTGGCGCACCTCGCGCCGCCACGGCCTGGCGCCCCAGCGCCAGGCGCATCGCTAGGCAGCCGGCATGCGGATCAAGTTTCCCCTCGGCCGCCGCCGCGACGCTCCCACCGACGCGTGGACCAAGTGCCCGTCGTGCGAGTCCCAGGTCTTCAAGCGGCAGCTGGAGCGCAACCGGCGGGTGTGCCCGACCTGCGGCCACCACTTCCGGATGAGCGTGGGAGAGCGCATCGAGCTGCTGCTGGACGACGGCAGCTTCGTCGAGCGCGATGCGGGCCTGGAGTCGGGTGATCCGCTGGGCTTTCACGACCAGAAGCCGTACCCCGATCGGCTGGAGGCTTCCCGGGTCAAGACCGGCCTGCGCGAGGCCGCGGTCTGGGGCATCGGACGGATCGACGGCCGCCAAGTGGCGATTGGCCTGTTCGACTTCCGCTTCATGGGGGGCAGCATGGGCAGCGTGGTGGGCGAGAAGCTGGCGCGCTGCTTCGAGGCCGCCCTCACCGAGCGCATCCCGGCGGTGGTGGTCAGCGCCTCGGGCGGCGCCCGGATGCAGGAGGGCACCCTCTCGCTGCTGCAGCTGGCCAAGACCACGGCCCCGCTGGCGCGGATGGACGTGGCCGGGGTGCCCTTCGTCAGCGTGCTGACCGACCCGACCACCGGCGGCGTGCTGGCCAGCTTCGCCAGCCTGGGGGACGTGGTCATTGCCGAGCCGCGCGCCCTGATCGGCTTCGCCGGGGCGCGGGTGGCCAGCGGCACCGTTGGCGAGGAGCTGCCGGAGGGGTTCCAGACCGCCGAGTTCCTGCTGGAGCACGGGTTCGTCGACATGGTCGTCGCCCGGGCGGAGCTGCGGACGACCCTGTCGCGCATCCTGCGCCTCCTGCCGGTGGCCACCTGGGACGACCGCTGGGCGCAGGCGGAGCAGCGCGGCTGGGGTCCCATCGGCGTGCTCTCCGGCCTGGCCGAGCGGCTGGGCGGCGCGGTCAGCGAGACGATCGGCCTGGAGGTGGAGACCGATGCCTCCGCGGGTAACGGCGCGCCCCCCGCGCGCGAGCGGACGGCGGCGCCGGGGCAGGAGGACCAATGAGCGAGCTGCCGCCACCCGGGGCGGGCCTGCTGGCGGCCGAGCCCCTCGGCCCGGAGGCGGTGGACGCCGCCTGGCGGCGCGTCCAGCTGGCGCGCCACGCTCAGCGGCCGCGGACGCTGGACCTGGTGGCGCTGATCTTCGATGACTTCGTGGAGCTGCACGGCGACCGGTCGTTCCGCGACGACCCGGCGATCGTGGGTGGGCCGGCCCTGCTGGACGGAAAGCCGGTCATGGTCATCGGCCACCAGAAGGGCAGCGACACGGAGTCGAACATCATGCGCAACTTCGGGTCGCCACACCCGGAGGGCTTCCGCAAGGCGCAGCGCCTGATGCGCCTGGCGGAGAAGCTGGGCCTTCCGCTGGTCACCTTCCTGGACACAGCCGGCGCCTTCCCCGGTCCCGCCGCCGAGGAGCGCGGCCAGGCGGAGTCGATCGCATCCAGCATCAAGCTGATGACCGCACTGCAGGTGCCCATCGTGGTCGTCATCGTGGGCGAGGGCGGTTCCGGCGGGGCGCTGGCGATCGGGGTCGGCGACGAGGTGCTGGCGCTGGAGAACGCCGTCTACTCGGTGATCTCGCCGGAGGGCTGCGCGTCGATCCTGTGGCGTTCCCCCGAGATGGCGCCGGTGGCGGCCGCCGCGATGCGCATGACGGCCGCCGACCAGCTCGAGCTGGGCATCGTCGACGGCGTGATCGACGAGCCGCCCGACGGTGCCCAGGCGGATCCGGGGGCGACGGCCAGGGCCCTGAAGGCCGCCGTGCTGGCCGCGCTGGGCCGCATCAGCCGCCTCGAGCCGGAGGTCATGCTGGCAACCCGCTATGCTCGGCTGCGCGGCATCGGCCTGGTGCGGGAAGTGGACGCGGGCGCCGAGCCGTCCCTGGACGAACGCTCGCTGCGCACCCGGCTGGGT
>JBOGSY010000308.1:0-2730 GCA_050691915.1 Candidatus Limnocylindria bacterium
CTTCGAGGATGCGCACTGGCGCGGTGGCGTGGGTGGGCTGGGCGGCAGAGTGGTGGGCGCGACCCTGCGGACGGCGGAGGGGCGGCGATCGGTCCGCTGCCGCTGGCTGATCGGCGCCGACGGCGCCCGCTCCCGGGTGGCGCAGCGCGTCAGCGTCGAGCGCGGGGTGACCGTTCCGCGGCGCCTCGGCCTGGTCGCCCACTTCGAGGGATCTCCGGAGCTGGCCGATCGCGGGGAGATGCACGTGGCCTCCACCTGGTACGTGGGCCTGGCGCCGCTGGCCGGCGGTCGGCTGAACGTGGGCATGGCCCTGCCCATGGATGGCGACAGGGCGAGCGCCGAAGAGCGATTCGCGGCGGCGATCGACGGCCTGCCTGCGGTGCGGCGCCGCCTGGAGGGCCGCGCCCGCCTGACGCCGATCCGCGGGGCCTCGCCCATCGGCCACCGGGCGGCGCGCGCGGCGGGCCGCGGCTGGATGCTGGTGGGCGACGCCGCGGGCTTCATCGATCCGTTCACCGGCGAGGGGATCTACCGCGCGCTGCGGTCGGCCCGCGCCGCCGCCGAGACGTTGATCGAAGGCGACGACGAGGGGGCCGCCGCCCGCTACCTGGCGGCTCGCCGCGGCGCGTTCGCCGCCAAGGACGCGCTCACCTGGCTGCTGCAGGGCATGCTGGCCGCGCAGCCGCTGATGGGCCACGCCCTCCGTCGCCTAGCCACGCGGCCGGAGCTGGCGGAGCGGCTGGGCTCGGCGCTGGGTGACTGCCGCCCGGCAACCGACGCCCTGTCGCCGCGCTTCCTGGCCCGGGTGCTCTGGCCGTGAGGAGCGTGATGCGCATCCACGTCAGGGCGCCGTACGAGAGGATTTTCGCCCTGGCCGCCGACGTCGAGCGCTGGCCGGCCCTGCTGCCGCACTACCGCTACGTGCGCGCGGTGCCGGACCCCAACGGCGAGCGGCGGTTCGCCATGGGCGCCAGCCGCGGTCGCATCCCGATCAGCTGGGAGGCGGTCCAGCGCCCGCTCCCCGGGGAGCGCCGGATCGAGTTCGTGCATACCCGTGGCGTGACCCGCGGCATGCACGTGGCGTGGCGCTTCGAGCCCATGGGCGAGGCGTGGGACGTCAGCATCCACCACCAGCTCGACCTCGGCTGGCCGCTGATCGGCGGCTTCGCCGCGAGCCGGGTCATCGGCCCGCATTTCATCGATGCCATCGCCGGCCGGACCCTGCGGCGAGTCAAGGCGCTGGCGGAGGCCGGCGCGTGAGGCGGGTGGCGGTCACCGGCATCGGGGCCGTGACGCCCATCGGTCATGGCGCCGACGGGCTGTGGGCCGGCGTGCTGGCCAACCGCTCGGCGGTGCGCGAGATCGACCGCTTCGACGCATCGCCCTTCCCGTCCCGGATCGCGGCCCAGGTCGACGACTTCCGCGCCCAGGACCACCTGGATGCGAAGCGGGCGCGGCGGCTGGATCGGTTCAGCCAGTTCTCGGTCGCCGCGTCGCGGATGGCGGTGGAGCACGCCGGATGGACCGATGCCTCCCGGTCCGCCACGCGGACCGGCGTCTGGATCGGGTCGGCGCTGGGCGGCGTGGCCTTCGGGGAGGAGCAGCACGCGGCCTACGTGACCCGCGGCGTGCGTGCCGTCTCGCCCACGCTGGCCACGGCCGTCTTCGGCGGGGCGGGGGCGTCGAACGTGGCCATCGACCAGGGCATCCGGGGGCCGGCGGTCGGGAATGCCAACTCGTGCGCCTCGGGGGCCATGGCCATCGGCCAGGCCTTCCACGCGGTGCGTGCCGGGATCGTGGATGCGGCGCTGGCCGGCGGGGCGGAGGCGCCGCTGGCGCCGCTGACCTTCGGCGCGTTCGCCATGATCCGGGTCCTGTCGGGGCGCAACCACGACCCCGGGACCGCCTCGCGGCCGTTCGACGTGGACCGAGACGGCTTCGTGATGGGCGAGGGCGCGGCGGTCCTGGCGCTGGAGGCCTGGGATGCGGCACTGGCGCGCGGCGCGCGGATCCTGGGCGAGGTGGTCGGATTCGGCGCCTCGACCGATGCGCACCATCTGACCGCCCCGCTGCCCTCCGGCGAGGCCGCCGCCGCGGCCATCACCACCGCCCTGGAGGATGGGGGGTTGGCGGCGGAGGAGGTCGGGTACGTGAACGCCCACGCCTCGTCGACGCCGCTCAACGAGCTGGCGGAGGCGCGCGCCCTGCACCTGGCGCTGGGCGAGCACGCCAGGTCCGTCCCGGTCTCCGGCACGAAGGGCCTGTACGGCCACGCGCTGGGCGCTTCCGGCGCCATCGAGGCCGCGATCACCCTGATGGCCCTGGACAGCGGGTGCCTGCCGGGAACCTGCAACCTCGCGACCCTCGACCCGCAGGTCGGTCTCAACGTGCTGCCGGAGCCCCGGGCCGCCCGGCCGGCGGCCGCGCTCTCGACGTCGTTCGGCTTCGGCGGCATGAACGCGGCACTGGTCTTCCGCGCGCTCTGAACGCGCCGGCCCCCGCGCCGGGGGGTGCCGGGTTTCACCGGGCGAGTCCAACGGCCAGGCAGGCTGCCGATTCGGGCGCGAATTCCCATGGCCCGAGAATTTCGGTCGGATTGCGGGCCGGCCTGCCCCCAGCTTGGCCGATGGATCCGTGGGGCGAGAACCAGAGCGGCGCAACGGGTCAGCGTCCCCTCGGGTTTCACCGGGCGAGTCCAACGGCCCGGCAGGCTGCCGATTCGGGCGCGGA
>JBOGSY010000309.1:0-2715 GCA_050691915.1 Candidatus Limnocylindria bacterium
CGCCCACCCGGCGCAGATCCTCTTCGCCGGCGGCCTCGAAGCCGGACAGCCCGACGCCCACGGGAGGCGCCCGCCCGGGCAGCGGGCGAAGCCCGTCGATGGCGGCCAGCAGGCCGGCGGCCACCTCGTCGGGCCCGACCCGGCGCCCCATGCGCAACACCCCCGGCGCGGTGGCCGTCCGGGGACCTCGGCCCTCGTCGGTCAGCGCCGCCCTGATCTCGGTCTGGCCGGCGTCGACCGCGAGGACCGTCACTGCAGGCCGGCCTCCTTGCAGGCCTTGGCGTACGGTCCGGCGCAGATCTCGCCCACGTCGAGGAAGCCGTCCTCGACCACCGTGCTCTCGATGTTGTCCTCCTGGATGGCGATCGTGTCGAGCAGCACCGACGGCACCTGCTTGGCGCCGTTGTCGACCTCGGCCGACGCCAGGTCGGCCGGTGGCTCCTCGCCCTGGGCGATCGGCACGGCCAGCTCAGCCGCGCTCTCCGCGATCTGGATGATCGGCTGGTAGACGGTCATCAGCTGATCGCCCGTGAGGATCCGCTGGATGCCCGCCAGCTCGGCGTCCTGGCCGGTGACGAAGCGCGACTCCGGCTCGATGCCCGCTCCCTTGAGCGCCGCGATCGCGCCGCTCGCCATGCCGTCGTTGGCCACGTAGACCGCGTCGAAGCCCTCCCTGCCCAGGTCGGTGATCGACTGCTCCATCTCCTGCTGGGCCCTGTCCGGGCTCCAGTCCGGCGTATCGAAGCTCTTGACGACCTCCGCTCCGCGCTCCTCCAGGACCTGCCGCGCGCCGTCCTTGTAGGGCTTGGCGTTGCTGTCGGTCGGCGCGCCGTTGATCATCACGACCTTCGGGCTGGCGGACCCGCCGGCCTTCTCGATCGCGTCCATCTGGACCTCGGCCTGCTGCTGGCCGACCTTGAAGGGGTCGATGGAGACGTAGTAGTCGATGTCGGCGTCCGGGATCAGGCGCCCGTAGGCGATCACCGCGACGTCCGACTGCTTGGCCCGCGTCACGATCGCGGCGGCCGACTTCACGTCCACGGCGCTGATCACGATGACCTCGGCGCCCTGGGTGATGGCGGCCTCGGCCTGCTGCTGCTGCTTGGCGGCGTCCTGGTTTGCGTTCGCGTAGATGACCTCGCAGTCCGCGCACAGCTCCCTGACGCGGCGCTCGAAGTTCGGCCGGTCCTGCTCCTCGTAGCGCGTGGTCTTGGTCTCGGGAAGGAGCAGGGCGATCCTGCCGCCGCCCCCGTCGCCGCCCGCGCCGCTCTCGTCGTCCTCGTCACCGCACGCGGCGGCGCCCAGCACGAGCGCGAGCGCGGTCGCCACTGCCGCCAGTGCCCGGATCTTGCTTCCCGCCATTGCTGCCTCTCTCTTCCTCGTTACCAGCGTCCCGAGGCAAGCTACCAAACTGGTCTAGACCAGTGGCGTGCGCGCCGGTTGCACGCGTACTCTCGGGGGTAGGGAATGGGCGTGAACGCCGCGGACAGGGAACCGCCGCCGCCCGGGATCGCGGCGCTGGTGGAGCGCTACGACCCGGAGGTGATCGACATCCCGGGCGGAAGCGCACGGGTGCGCCTGGGCGTGCGCGGCGGAGCCGACTGGGACGCGCGCATCAACGGACGCCGCATGCGAGTGGCCCCGGCGAGCGACAACGGTCAGCCGGACGCCACCGTCACGGCCGACCCGCGCACCTGGATGCGGATCGCGGATGACCTCCGCGGCGGGATGCAGGCCTTCCGGAACGGCAAGCTGCGCGTACGCGGCTCGCTGCACCTGGGCGTGGGCCTCCTGGCCGCCACCAGCGGCGCCGACGAGCCCGGGCGGCTCGCCTTCGAAAGGCTGCGCACGCGCAGCGGGCGCATCTCCGTGCTGTCGGCCGGGGTGGGTCCCGACGTGGTGCTGTGCCTGCACGGCCTGGGCGGCACCAAGGCGTCCTTCCTCCCCACCGTGGCGGCGCTGGCGGACCGCTATCGGGTGGTGGCGATGGACCTCCCCGGCTCCGGGGAGTCCGACAAGCCGATCGGTGCGCCGTACGACTCGAAGTGGTTCGCGCGGTCGGCGTTCGCGACCCTGGACGCGCTGGGAGTCGAGTCGGCGTACGTGGTCGGCAACAGCATGGGCGGGCGGATCGCGATCGAGGCCGGCCTGATGGACCGGTCGCGGGTCCGCGCCCTGGTGCTGCTGAGCCCGGCCCTGGCCTGGCTGCGGGAGCGGCGCTGGGCCCCGGTGGTGCGGCTGCTGCGACCTGAGCTCGGCCTGCTCCAGACGGCGCCCCGCTCGGTAACCGAGGGGATCGTGCGCCGGCTCGTGCCGGGGGGCTCGGACGGCTGGGCCGCCGCAGGCGTGGACGAGTTCCTGCGCTCGTACTTCACGCCGCGCGGACGTGCCGCCTTCTACGCGGCCGCGCGCAACATCTACCTGGACGAGCCCCACGGCGACGAGGGTTTCTGGACCCGGCTGGGCGGGCTCGAGTCCCACGCGCTGTTCGTCTGGGGGCGGCACGACACGCTGGTGCCGATCGCGTTCATGAAGCACGTCGAGCGGGGCCTGCCGGACGCGCGCCACGTGGAGCTCGACTGCGGGCACGTGCCGCAGCTGGAGCGTCCGCGCGAGACGCACAGGGCGATGCTCGAGTTCCTGGGCGAGCGGTAGCCCGGCTCCCTATGCGCGCCGTCGCCGCGCCAGGCGCTGCAGGCTCGCCCCCCCCGGTCA
>JBOGSY010000310.1:0-2706 GCA_050691915.1 Candidatus Limnocylindria bacterium
ACAGAATCGCCGGCCGCCTGTGTGGTCATGGTCCCTGGCCGTCGACAGGCGGATCGCGCACACGATGAACGCCCCGGCGGCTGCCGGGGCGTCATTCTGCGAACGGTTGGGTGGGTGGGCCGCTCAAGCGAGCTCCACCAGGCGCCAGCCGCTGGGATCCGGCACATCGCCGCCGTTGTCATCCCCCCCGTTGGTGCCGCCGTCAGTGTTGTTGTTCGTCCCGCCGCCGTCGTTGAAGACGAGCAGCCACACGACAAGAGCGATCACCAGGACCGCGACCAAGATGCCGACGATCATCCCGTACCCGGTTCCGTCCGCCACTGGCGGTCCCGGTGGGGGCGCGGGATCGCGGTCGCCGGGAGTGTTGACGTTGACTTGGCTCACGCCGATACCTCCATCTCCATGTCAGGGCCGCCACGCGGGCGACCACCCGCACTCGGGATGCAAGCACCGTGCCACGGCAACCGATGCCTCACCCGCCGAGCAGCCGCTGGTAGGTCGCGCCCACCTCGTATGCGACGAGCTGCGGCGTACTGCCACGCAGGCGGGCCAGCTCCGCGGCCACCCGCAGCGCGGTGGTGGGCTCGTTGCGCTGCTCCGCGCCGCCCGGCGCCAGCCACGGAGCATCGGTCTCGACCAGGAAGGTGCCCGCCGGCAGGGCCGCGGCGGCCTGGCGCGGCCCGTGGGCCGAGCGGAATGCGAGGGGCAGGGCGAAGGAGACCAGGAACCCCGCAGCGGCCATCTCCACTGCAAGCTCGGCGTCGCCCGAGAAGGCGTGCAGGATCCCCCGCAGCCGCCTGCCGGGCGGTCCCGACCAGTCCAGCAGCCCGTCGCGCACCGCCTGGTGCGCTTCGCGGTCGTGGACAACCACCGGCAGGCCGGTGGCGGTCGCCAGCTCCAGCTGCCGGCGGAACGCCTCCCGCTGCGCCTCCGGCGGGGACAGGTTGCGGTGAAAGTCCAGCCCGATCTCGCCGACCGCCACGACCCCCGGCGCCCGCGCCAGCAGCGCCAGCTCGGTCCATTCCGGTTCGGAGGCCCTCGCGGCGAAATGGGGGTGGACGCCGACGGCCGCGTCCACCAGGTCAGGGTGCGCGGCGGCGAGTGCGACCGCGGCGCGCGATGAGGGTACGTCGTAGCCGGGAACCAGCAGCCGCACGATCCCCGCCACCCGGGCGCGCTCGATGACCGCGGCGCGATCGGGATCGAAGGCCGGGTCCTGCAGGTGGCAGTGGGCGTCCACCAGCCCCGGCAGCGCGTCCGGAACCCGCGAGCGGCTCAGCCCGCCGACTCCGGCGCAGCCACCTCGACCCGCGGGAAGAGGGGCTCCGGCGCCGCGGCCTGCCAGCCATCCGGGACCGCACCCCAGGCCAGGAGCGCATCCAGCCCCGGCCCGCCGGCGCCCCGCGCGTCGTAGGCGGGCGGCAGGCCCAGCTGTGCGTGAAGCGCGGCCGCCGCCGTCGGGGCGAACGGCGCCAGCAGGTGGCCCAGGATCCGGCAGGCCTCGGCCATCACCGCCAGGACCTGGCCGGTGCGCCCAATATCACCGCCCTTGTGCAGCGACCACGGCGCCTGCGACTCGGCGTAGCCGTTGGCGCTGCGGACCAGGGTCATCATCGACGCCAACGCCTCGTCTAGGTGGAAACGGCGCATCGCGGCGTGGTAGCCCTCCACCCCGGCGGCGGCGGCGGCGCGCACCTCGGCATCCGCCTCCGTCTGGGCGCCGGCCAGCGGCGGCAGGCTCCCGCCCAGGTATCGGCCGGCCATGCTGACCGTGCGGTTCAGCAGGTTTCCCAGGTCGTTGGCCAGGTCCGCGTTGTAGCGCCGCACGAACGCCTCGCCGGTGACGTCGGCGTCACGGTCGAAGGGAACCTCGCGCAGGACCAGGTAGCGGACGCCGTCGACCCCGAAGGTGCGAATCGCCTCGTCCGGGTCCAGTACGTTGCCGCGGGTCTTGGACATCTTCTCGCCGCGCATCAGCATGAAGCCGTGGGCGAAGACCTGGCGCGGCAGCGCCAGCCCGGCGCTCATCAGCATCGCCGGCCAGTACAGGCAGTGGAAGCGGGTGATGTTCTTGCCGATGACGTGCACGTCGGCCGGCCAGAAGCGCGCGAAGTCGTCGGGGTCATCGGGGAACCCGGCGCCGGTGATGTAGTTGGTCAGCGCATCGAACCAGACGTAGATGCGGTGACCCGGGTCGCCCGGGAAGGGGATCCCCCATCCCGCCCCGGCCCGGCTGACGCTGAAGTCGCGCAGCCCCTCGCGCAACCAGGCCAGGACCTCGTTGCGGAAGTGCTCCGGCTCGCAGAACGACGGGTTCTCGGCGTACAGCCGCTCCAGGCGCTCCTGGTAGCGGCTCAGGGCGAAGAAGTAGTTCTCCTCCTCCAGCCACTGGAGCTCCAGGGTCGGGTGATCCGGGCAGCGGCCGTCCACGATCTGGGCATCGGTCTTGAACTCGTTGTCGCCGGGGCAGTACCAGCCGGCGTAAGTGCCCTTGTAGATGTCGCCGGCCGCCTGGGCGCGGCGCACCATCTCGGCCGAGGCACGAAGGTGATCGGCATCGGTGGTGCGGATGAATCGGTCGTAGCTGATCCCGAAGCGGTCGAATGCTTCGCGCCAGGCGGGCGCCCAGCGGTCGACCAGGCTGCGCGGGTCGGTGCCGTGCTGGCGGGCCAGCGGCTCCACCTGCGCGGAGTGCTCGTCCATGCC
>JBOGSY010000311.1:0-2704 GCA_050691915.1 Candidatus Limnocylindria bacterium
GGGCAGGGTCAGCTCCCAGAGGTCGGCGCGGGCCCCGCCGGCGTCCCGGCCGCCGAACAGCAGCAGGCGGCCGACACCCAGGTCGGCGACCAGCTCCGCCCCCGAACGGGCGGGCGGCGCGGCGCCGGGCAGGTCGACCGGCGTGACTCCGCCGTCGTCGCCAAGGCGCCACAGATCAGCCAGGTATGCGTCGTCCGCGCCGCGGCCGCCGAAGACCAGGGTGGCCCCGTCCCAGCGGGCGGCGGCGTACAGGTTGCGGTCCGGCGGCGCCTCTCGCGGCGCCAGCTCAGCCCAGGCGTTGGTGGCGGGACGCTCGCCCGGAGTCAGCCGCCACAGGTCGCCCAGGGCCGGGACGCCGTTGGTCTGCCCGGCGTACAGCACGAAGCCGCCGTCATCGGTCCACCAGCAGCCGTGCAGGCAGCGCTCGACCGGTCGGTCGGCGACTGGGGTCTCATCGGTCCAGGCGTGGAGGGTGAAGTCGTAGGCGCGCGTGTCCGCGAAGCGCGCGTTCTCGCTGGTGAAGCCGTGGCTGATCCAGAGCCTGCCGTCCGGCCCGATCCCGGCGCAGCTGCCGTAGCGCGCGACCGGCACGTCACCGCCGGCCGGCAGCTGCGTCCAGGCCTCCGTCGTCGGGTCGAAGGCCCACAGGTCGTTGAAGAAGGTGGCGCCCGCCTGCCCCCCGAATATGACCAGGCCCACGCCGCTGACCCAGGCCGCGCTGTGGCCGAAGCGCGCGGCCGGGCCGGTCGCGTCGACCGCGGTCCAGGCGTCGGCCGCCAGGTCGTAGGCCCACAGGTCCGCCAGGGCGCTGCCGTCCGTCTGACGGCCGCCGAACAGGTAGGCGCTGGCGCCGTCCGGGGCCACCGTCCAGGTGTGGTCCTCGCGGGCGGCCGGCGCCTCGCCGCTGGCGCTCAGCTCGCGCCAGCCCGCGACCGGTTCTCCATCGCTCGGCTCCGGGCTGGCCGTGGCGCCGGCGCTGGTGGACGGCCCGCCCGTGGTGGACGGGCCGGCGGTTGGGGATGGCGATGGCGACCCGCTGGGCGTGCTGCAGGCCACCAGCAGCAGCGCCCCGGCCAGGACCGCCCCTGCGGACGTGCGCACGGCAACACGGTAGCGCACGCCGCATGACGGGGGGATGACGCCCGCGCGATCCTTGCCGGACGCGGGCGTGGCGCGGGCGTGGCGCGGGCGTGGCGCGGGTTAGCGGGGCATGCGTTCCCAGAGCGCGAACTCGTTGCCCTCCGTGTCGCGCAGCACGCCGTACCAGCCCTGGCCGGGAACCTCGCTCTTCTCCTCGATCACCGTCGCGCCCAGCTCCCTGGCGCGGGCCAGCGAACCGTCGACCGAGTCGACGTGGACGTAGTTGCGCACCGCGTGCGGAGCGCTGACGTCGCGCTTGCCGATGGCGCCCCCCACGCCCTCCTCACCGGCCGCGGTGGTGTACAGGAAGTAGTCCGGGAAGTCGTCCATGCTGACGAACTTCCAGCCGAACAGGGCCTCGTAGAAGCGCTGCGCACGTCCGGGGTCGTCGGCCGGGATCTCGATGTGGGTGTACTCGCCGTGAGCCATGTCTCGGTCCTCCTCGTTTCAGGGTGTCTGGGCGGGTTGCACCAGGACGACGAGCGGCGAGGCGGCGGATCGACAGGTCGGGCCCTGGCGCCGCGTGGAGCTCACGCGTGTCCGGCCCAAGGCCGGTCGCGCAATCGTGCGCGCGTGAGAGGCGAAGGTCCACTGGCTGGCCTGGCCGACCATACTGGTGCGGTCCAGCGCGGCACCGACCCTCGAGGAATGACCGATGACGACCACCGGCGACGGCACCCGTGAGAACCCCTGGCGGCTGAAGACCGCGCCGGGCACCAGCGAGTACGAGATGTACCGTGACGCGGCGGCCGACCCGCCTGCCCTGGTCTGCCAGGTCGGGTCCACCCGTCTCTCCTACCACCTGCGCGCGATCGATGACCTGCACGCCTGGCTCAGGCAGCAGGGCGACTGGGTCCCCCTTGGCGCGGCCGACGAACAGAAGGAGGCGCCGCCCGGGACGGTGGAGGCCTGGGGCCGATCCGCCGACAACCCGGTCGGCGGCTGGTACGGGCTGCGCAAGGGCTACCGCGGGCGCTTCGGGATGTACCTCCCGCCACTCCTGGAGGCCCTCGAGCTGGCCGAGCTGGAGCACAACCCGCGCAACAACCGGATCCGGGCGCCCTGACCGTAGCGTGAGGCGCGCGCCCTCCGCCTGCCGGGGCTGGGCCGGGCCGGCCGCACACGGGAGATTCCACCAGCAGGTGGTGGTATCGGCCAGGAAATGGACCGGATCCGCCAATTCCTGGCCGTTTCGACCAGCGGCTGACCGGTTTCAGCCAAGATGGGGCCTGTTCGAGCCTCTGGGCGCGGACATCGTGGCGGTTACCACCACCAGGTGGCGATTTCGGCCCGATGACGGCGCGGGGTGCCGCCCAGCCCTGGCCTCGCGCCTGGCCCGTGCCCATCCGCGGGATTCCACCAGCAGGTGGTGGTATCGGCCAAGAAGTGGCCCGGTTCCCCCGCTTCGTGGCCGTTTCGACCAGCTGCTGACCGGTTTCGGCCATGAATGGGCCCTGTTCGAGCCTCTGGCGGGAACGTCGTGGCCGTTACCACCACCAGGTGGCGATTTCGGCCCGATGACGGCAGCCGAACGGGCCGCCAGTTCCCGGTGCGTGCCTATCGT
>JBOGSY010000312.1:0-2697 GCA_050691915.1 Candidatus Limnocylindria bacterium
GCTGGAGTTGACGAAGTTGTCGATCGTGACTTCCAGGGTGCCGTCGCTGTAGGTGCCGTCCTGCAGGTTGTTCGGCCCACCCTCGTTCGACTTGTCCTCGAGCTTGAACTCGGTCCAGGACTCACCCTCCGGGGCGAAGTCGGAGCAGGTGGGATTGCCTTCGTTGATCGGCTCAGGATCGACATGGGTGGCGAGCGCTGGCGAGATGAGCAGCGTCAGCGACAGTGCGAGGGCGGAGAGCGCCGCCAGCGCCATCGCCGGGCGTGTCACCCGGCGCTCGAGGGAGATAGCGCGTGTGTTCATCGATACCGGTCTCCTATGCCCCCTGGTCAGACGGCAGGCAGCCTGCCGACGTCCCCCAATCGGGATTCGGGGAGCGCAGAGTACCGGAAGGTCCTGCTCCTGGCTAGTACCAATGGACAGGTCGGATGTCGGAAAGGTGACGCGGGGTGGGGTCTGGTTCGGGCCGGGCGCAGCGAAGCCGGTGACCGTGGGCACCGGGTCCTGGGACCCGGCCCGGCGGAGTACCCCCCTGCAGAGCAGGGCCGCGCCGGGGCGGTCAGCCGGTCCGGCCGCGCGCCTCCAGCATCACCACCTGGCTTTCGTCCGGCAGCGACGACGCATGCACCACGGCCTTGGGCTGCCGAACCGGCTCGCCCATCCCCATCTCGTGCACGAAGCGCTCGGGCCCCAGCAGGTCGGCCGACGCGCCGTCGGTGGCGTAGTGCATGGGGATCACGATCTTGGGACTCACCTGGGCCACGACCTCCGCGGCCTCGGCCGGCGAGATGGTGAACTGGTCGCCCGCCGGGACCAGCAGCACGTCGACCGGTCCCAGCTCGGAGAGCTGCTCCTCGGTGAGGAGGTGGCCGAGGTCGCCGAGGTGGCAGACGTGCACGCCGTCGATCTCGACCGCGAAGATCACGTTCTCGCCCCGTTCGGCGCCGCGCTGCCCGTCATGGAAGGTCCGGACGCCCGTGGCCAGGACCCCGTGGTACTCGTACTCGCCCGGCCGGGTCAGGGTCAGGCCGGCGGTGATCGAGCGGGTGTAGGCGTGGTCCTTGTGGTCGTGGCTGATGGTCAGCAGGTCGACCGCGTGCTTGCCCGCCACGAAGCCGGTCGAGGGCGGGCAGGGGTCGGCGATGACGGTCGCCTCGCGGCCCTTCAGCCGGAAGCAGGCGCGGCCGTACCAGGTGATCTCCATCGGTCAGGGGAGTGTACGCCAGACAGCACGAGCGCCGGTGCCCGCCCAATGACACCGGCGCTCGAAGGAGGGAGGGTGGAGGTAGAAACCCGACTGGATCTCCAACTCGCAGCGTGAACGTTAGAAGGCCGATGTGAATCCCAAACACCGGGCCGGCTTAAGAAACCTGAACCTTCGGCCGGGCCGGCGGACGCGGCCGGCATGCGAGAATCGGGCCGATGTCCCCGCTGCTGCGCCGCCTTGCCGCCATCGGCGCCACGCTGCTCGCCGTGGCGATGGTGGCGGTCCTGGCCCTCCGTTCGCTGGGCATCCCGCTGGCGGTGGGCCCGCTGGCGAGCGCCAGCCCGCCGGCGGTCACGCCCAGCCCGAGCGGGCCATCGCCGTCCGGGTCGCCCGACCCGCTGGAGGTCTTCGCCGCCATCGAGGAGCAGGTCCGGGACCTTCGGGACCTGCCCGCGGCGGAGATTGGCCCGCCCGACGTCATCAGCCGCGACCAGCTGGCCACGGAGCTGGAGGCCCTCCTGGCAGAGGAATGGACGGAGGAGGAGCTGGCTCGCGACAATCTGACCCTGCGGGCCATGGGCCTGCTGGAGGAGGACCAGGACCTGCGCCAGCTGACCCAGGAGCTGTACGCCGGGCAGGTGCTCGGCTTCTACGACTTCGTGGACAAGCGGATGGTGGTCGTCTCCGACGCGGGCCTGACGCCCGAGGCCCGGATCACCTATGCGCACGAGTACACCCACGCCCTCCAGGACGCGGCGTTCGACATCGGCGCCGCGCGCGAGGCGCCGGCGGGCGACGATGACGCGGCCCTGGCCAGGATCGCGCTGGAGGAGGGGGATGCCACCCTCCTGATGTTCCAGTGGGCGCTGGACGACAACCTCAGCATGGAGGAGCTGCTGGGCATCGCCGCCACGCCGGTGCCGGACATGAGCGGCATCCCGGGGTGGATGGTCGCGCAGCTCACCTTCCCGCACGAATCGGGGCTCACGTTCGTCTCGCAGCTCCAGATGTCCGGCGGCTGGTCGGCGGTCGACGCCGCCTACGACGACCCGCCGGCGTCGACCGAGCAGGTGATGCACCCGGAGAAGTACCTCGCCGGCGAGGCGCCACAGGAAGTCGAAGGGACCGATCTCGCCGCCGCGCTCGGCGACGGCTGGGAGGAGGTGGAGTCGACCACCATCGGCGAGGCGACCCTCGCCATCTGGCTGACGCATCTCGGGGTGGACCAGGGCACGGCCGTCGATGCCGCCCGCGGCTGGGGCGGTGACCGCCTGCGGGTGGCCCAGGCGGGTGAGGGAGGGTGGGCCCTGGCCTGGACCATCGCCTTCGACACGCCGGCGGATGCCACCGAGTTCGGCGAGGCCCACGCCGAGATCACGGAGCTGGAGGCTGCCGCCGAGCTGGTGACCGTCTCCGCGACCGAGTTCCTGGTGCTGCACGCCTCGTCGCAGAGCCTGCTGGAGAAGCTGGCGGCGGCGGCCGAGGCCTGA
>JBOGSY010000313.1:0-2685 GCA_050691915.1 Candidatus Limnocylindria bacterium
CGTCGCCAGGGCCAGCCAGCAGACCATCCGCGCCCGGCGATCGGTCGCGCCGTCGAGCCGCTCCAGCAGGTAGCCGACGCGGTCGGCGACGCCCGGGCCGCCGTAGCGCCCGGTGCGTACCCCCGGCCCCCAGTCCAGGGCGGCGACCTCCAGCCCGGAGTCGTCGGCCAGGGTCGGCAGGCCGGAGGCGCGGCAGTAGGCATCGGCCTTGGCGGAGGCGTTCTCGGCATAGCTGAGATGGGGCTCCGGGACGTCCAGGTCCAGTCCGATCTGCTGGGGGACCAGCACCCGGCCGGGGAGCCCGGACAGCAGGCGCAGGAACTCGCGCTGCTTGCCGGGGTTGGTGGTCGCCAGCAGAAGGTCGGTCACTCCGCGGTGGGGGCCTCGATGGCGGCCCGCTGGATCTCGAACAGCTGGCGGATGCCGGCCGCGGCCAGGTCGATCATCTGGTTCATCTGCGCCCGGTCGAAGGCCTTGTGCTCGGCGGTGCCCTGGATCTCCACGAACCGCTCGTCGTCGGTCATGACCACGTTGAAGTCCACGTCGGCGCTGGAGTCCTCCACGTAGTTGAGGTCCAGCAGGACCGCACCGGCCGCCATCCCCACGCTGACCGCCGCCACCTGCCCGGTCAGCAGGTGTCCCATCCCGTAGCGCTTCATGGCGCGCGCCAGGGCGACGTAGGCGCCGGTGATGCTGGCCGTCCTGGTCCCGCCGTCGGCCTGGATCACGTCGCAGTCGACCGTGATGGTGCGCTCGCCCAGGCGCCCGAGGTCCACCACGCCACGCAGGGCGCGGCCGATCAGGCGCTGGATCTCGTGGGTCCGGCCCCCGACCCGGCCGGCGCTGGCCTCGCGCTGGCTGCGCTCGGTCCCCGCCCGCGGCAGCATCGAGTATTCCGCCGTCACCCAGCCGCCGCCCTTGCCGCGGAGCCAGCCCGGGACCCGGTCCTCGATCGTGACCGCGCACAGCACGCGGGTGTCGCCCACCCGGATCAGGACCGATCCCTCCGCGAACTTCAGGTAGTCGGCGACGATCTTGACCGGGCGCAGCTGGGTCGGGACGCGGCCGTCGGGACGGCGCGGCTGAGCGAGGGTTGCCATCGGCCGACGATTCTAGCGCCTGCCGCCGGGCGGGCCGCGGCGGGGGCGCGGGCCGGGGCTAGGGAACGGCCGCGTTGATCGCCTGGACCACGGTGCTGGAGATGGCGTCATGCCCACCCAGCACCACCACCCGGTCGGGCGCCAGGCGGGTCAGCTCCGCCGCGACGCCGCTCGGCAGCGAGCTCGAGGGGACCAGCAGCAGGGGACCAGGCAGCTTGCCGGCGGGCGGGCTGCCGGCCAGTCCGTCGGGGAACGATGCTCCGGTGGCCACGTAGACGGTGGTCGGCTCGCCGGCCGCGTACTCCGACTGGCTGACCTTGACCGCCGTCACGTAGCGGTCGGAGCCGGCCAGCCGGCTGACGGTCGCGCCGGTCACCGCCGCCGCGGACCTGCCGACCTGCTCGCTGATGACCGCGGTGCTGCCCAGGATCACGACCCGGCCCGGGTTGAGCCGCTTGAGCTCGACGGAGGTGGCGGCCGGAATCTCGCTCTTCTTGACCAGCAGGATCGGCCCGCCCTGGGCCCCGGCCAGCGCCCCACCCGACAGGGCGTCGGGGAAGTTCGCGCCGGTGGCGAGGTAAACCACCGCCACCCCGGCGGGGAAGTGGGCCTTGCTGATGGCCGCGGCGGTCGCGTAGCGGTCGGCGCCCGCCACCCGGCTGACCTTGCCGCTGGTGGTGTACTTCCTGAGCGCGGTCAGGGTGCCGTCGGAGACCGCGCCGCTGGCTCCCAGCACCACGATCCGCCCGGGTCGAAGCCGACCCAGCTCGGTCGCGGTGGCGGCCGGGATCTCGGTGCGCTTGACGAGCAGGACGGGCCCGCCTGCCGCGGTGGCGGCCGGGCCGGCGGCAAGGGCGTCCGGGAAGTTCTGGCCGGTCGCCACGTAGGCGACCGCCACGCCGGCCGGGTAGCTGGCCCTGCTGACCGCCGCAGCCGTGGCGTAGCGGTCGGACCCTGCGATCCGGATGCTCTCCCCCGGATCGCTGTCCGGCGGAGGCGGCGGGGTGCCGCAGGTCTTGATGAAGATCATGACCGCGTAGACGCCGTTGCTCGAGGTGTTCTTGCTCCAGCTCCCGGCGGCGGCGTTGTAGTTGCCGAGCATGATCTCCTTGTGGCCGGACGTCGACTTGTACCAGGCATTCACCGCACGGGCGGGGTCGAAGCTCGGGTAGCCGCGCTCCCAGTAGATGATCTCGCCGTAGCCGGTGAAGCAGACCCCGAGCTCCTTCAGGCGACGCTGGACGTACGCCATGTCGTGCTCGAGCCTGTCGCGCTTGGCCATCTGGTTGCCGCGCTCGACGGCGACCTGGTCGACCTGGCTGCTCCAACCCACCGGGGCCAGGCCGTGGGCCGCGCGCTTCTGGTTGGCAAGGGTCACGAAGGCCTGGCCGTCGGCCGCCAGGGCCGGGACGGAGAGGGAGGTGAGCAGGATGGCAAGTGAGGCGGCCACGACCATGAGGCGTGAGCGGCGCGGGCGGTGTCGGTGCATGTGAGGTGTCGATCCCCCAAGGGTGGAAGGGTGCGGGATGAGTACGTTGGCTACCGTACGGTCAGCCCCCGGTCGCCGCCATGGCCCGATTGGGCC
>JBOGSY010000314.1:0-2682 GCA_050691915.1 Candidatus Limnocylindria bacterium
CACCACGAGCCCAACAGCCAACCGGACGACCGCGGTCATGAGGAGATCCAAGCACACCCATGTGATGGACAGGTGATGTTCGTTGACCTATCTCGGGACTGGTGGTCTCGCTGGGTTGCCGGTGAGTGAACCAGCCGCGGTCCGCGCCAGCGGAAGTTGTCTGCATACGGCGCCTGCGATGGCGTGCTCGTACGATCGGGGCGGAGTCTATGGAGATGCAGAACGGCCTGCCTGTTGGGATGGCGGCGTTCGTCGGCCGCGAGCGTGAGTGCGTGAAGGTGGCCGTCCTGGTCGCGGATGCCCGGGTGGTGACGTTGACCGGTCCGGGTGGCTGCGGCAAGACGCGGCTGGCGGTGGAGGTTGCGGGGGACGTGGCGTCGGGGTTTTCCGACGGGGCCTGTTGGGTGGACCTGCAAGGGGTGAGCGACCCCGGCATGGTGGCTGCGGCCGTTGGTGGGGCGGTGGGCGTCCATGGGCGACCCGCACAGGCGCTGGTAGACATGCTCGCCGAGCAGCTTCATGCACGGCATCTGCTGGTGGTGCTCGACAACTGCGAGCACGTGGTAGAGGCGTGCGCGGTGCTGGTCGGTGACTTGTCGTCGGCGTGCCCGCAGCTCCACGTGCTGGCCACCAGCCGCATGCCGCTTGCCGTCGAGGGTGAGGTGACCTTCGGGGTCGCGCCGCTGGCCGTGCCCGATCCCGATGCTCGTTCCGCCAGCACGGTCGCGGCAGCGGACGCGGTGCGGTTGTTCGAGGTGCGGGCAAGGCAGGTCGCCGGGGAATTCCGGATCGGCGACGACAACGCTTCGGCGGTGGCCGAGATCTGCCGGCGTCTCGATGGCATCCCGTTGGCGATCGAGCTGGCGGCGGCGCGGGTGCGAGTGCTGGCGCCGGGCCAGATCGCGGCCGGGTTGTCGGACCGGTTCAGGCTGCTGACGGGCGGGGTGCGGGGCGCGCCGGCACGCCAGCGAACGCTGGAGGCGTCGCTGGACTGGAGCTACCAGCTGCTCGACGACGTGCAGCGTTTGGCCCTGGCGAGGCTGTCGGTGTTCGCCGGGTCATTCGAGCTCGACGCGGCCGAGGCGGTCGTGGGCGACGGTGGGATCGACGGCGACGATGTCCTCGACCTGGTCGCCGCACTGGCCGAGCAGTCGCTGTTGCAGGTTGTCCAGCGTCAGGGCAGTGCCCGCTACCGGCTGCTGGAGACGATCCGGGTCTATGCCCGGCAGCGGCTATCCGAGCTGGACGATCCCGCCCGGGTGCGTGGCCGCCATCTGGCGTTCCATGTCGGGTTGGCGGGATTGGCGCAGGCGGGTCTCAATGGTGGACCGCCTGAGCCTTGGATGGCGCGGCTTGCGGCCGACCTGGATGATCTACGTGCCGCGATGGACTGGGCGGCGGAGTCCGGAGACCTGCGAGGCCTGGTGGGCATCACCGAACCGATCGTCCGCTTCTGGTTCGAGCGCGGCCTGTCCCGAGAGGTGCACCGACGCCTGCACGACGTGGCCGCTGCCCCGGGCACGCCCGATGAAGAGCGCGTGCGAGGGCTGACGACCGCGGCCGCCCTGGCCCTTGCCGGCTGGGACCCGGCGGGCGCCTATCGGTCGGCGAGCAAGGCGGTCAACGCGCTGCGCACCACCGATCTGGGCTGTGCGGTCGCGCTCGGGCTCGGCCAACGAGCGTTCTCGGGGGTGCTGTCGGGGCTGTCGACCAGTGAGCAGGTGGGCACTGACGTCGAGCAGGCGCTCCGACACGCGGAGCGGTGCGAGGATCCGTCGACCCACGCCTACATCCTGGCGTTCGCTGGGGCGGCGCTGCTTTACAGCCGCTCGATCGACGCCGCGCACCGCTTGTTCGAGCAGGCCGTGGAGGTGTGCGAGGCCAACGACCTCGCCTACCAGCTGCCCGCTGCCCACGCGGGCCCCGTGGTGTGGTCGGTGTGGTCCGGGCAGCTCGACCGGACCCGCCGACACGCTCGACGGGCCGTCGAGCTCAGCAGGCAGGTACGACGTCCCGGGTGGGAGGCGGCCGGGATGACCGGGCTGGGAGCGGCGGCCGTCCTGCAGGGCGATCACGGTCAGGCGCAGGACTGGCTATCGAAGGCGCAGGTGGTCGTGCGTAGCCATGGTTTGGAGGGGACCCAGTACGACATGTTCCTGCGTCACTGGCTGGCCCTGTTGGCCTACAAATCCGGTGATCTGGCAACCGCTCAGGCCACGGCTGGGGAGATCGTTCGGATCGGCCGTGGTGGCGGCAGCCGATGGGACGAGTCGTCTGGTGAATGGCTGCTGGGTGTGCTCGCGCACGGCCAGGGGCGCCGCGACGACGCGCGAGCACGCCTGGAAGCCAGCCGCGCACTGTCGACCGACCCGCGCATCCCGTTTCCGCTGGGTCGGTCGTTGCTGGGCGTCGCCGAGCTGGCCAAGGAGGACGAGGACCTCGACCAGGCGTGGGAGCTCGCCCACCAGGGCTTGGAGGTCCTGGACGACTACGACGACCGGGTCGGAGCCGCCGCCGCGCTGGAGATGATCGCCGACCTGGCCGTGGCCCTCGGCGAGCCAGCGCGGTCTGTGCGCCTGCTCGCCGCATCGGAACGGTTCCACGCCGAGTCGGGCATCGTCCGCTTCTCCGTTCAGGCCGACCGCTTCGATCAGGCCCGTGGCGCCGCACTAACCCTCGATC
>JBOGSY010000315.1:0-2666 GCA_050691915.1 Candidatus Limnocylindria bacterium
TCGACCGGGATCGACTCCCCGGTCAGCATCGACTCGTCGATCGCCGACGCGCCCTCAACCAGGATCCCGTCGACCGGAACGCGCTCGCCGGGGCGGACCCGCACCAGGTCGCCGACCCGGACCTGGTCGAGCGGCAGGTCAGCCTCGCGGCCGTCGCGCAGGACGCGCGCCGTGGTCGGGCGCAACCTGAGCAGGGCGGCCACGGCCCCGGCCGCCTGGCCCCGGGCCCGCGCCTCGAGCCACCTCCCCAGGAGCACCAGGCCGATGATCACCGCCGCGCTGTCGTAGTAGGTCTCCAGTGACAGGCCGGCCGCCGCGGCCGCCTCCGGCAGCAGCGTCAGCGCGAGGGAGTAGCCGTAGGCGGCCATGGTCCCCAGCGCCACCAGGGTGTCCATGGTGAGCTCGCCGTGCCGCAGGCCGCGGGCCGCCCGGACCAGGAAGCGGCCGCCCGGCCCGAACTGGACGTAGGTGGCCGGCGCCAGCAACCAGACGTTGATGCGCTCCATGGGCCACGGTGCCCCGCCCGGCCACATGGCCAACGCCATCATCGCCAGGCCGATGCCGGTCGCCACCAGGGCGCTCCACAGCAGCTCGCTGCGCTCGGCCGCGCGCGCCCGAGCGTCGTCCCCTTCCAGATCCTCCGTCCCGTCCGCCGCGGCCTCCCGCCCGACCTCGTAGCCGGCCGCCCGGATGGCGGCCGCAATGCCGTTCCGGTCGATGACGGCCGGGTCGTAGCGCACCGTCGCCCGCTCCGAGGCCAGGTTCACCACCGCCTCGGCGACGCCGTCGGCACGGTTGAGATGGCGCTCGACACGGCTGACGCAGGACGCGCAGGTCATCCCCACCACGGGCAGGCTCAGCTCGGCGGGTGCAGGGTGGGTCACGCGCGCAGCATACTACTGGGGAGTATCAGTCACAACGGGCGAAGGCCGGAGCCGGAGGGCGGTCGAGCGGTCGAGGGGTAACCCGGCCACCGATTCCGTGCTGTGAGGGCAGCCCGGACACCGATTCCGCCATGGCCGGTCGCGCGCTGGCACGCATCGTGCTCGTCCCTGGGTACGAGTCGAATTGAAGATCGGGGGAAGGCATGTACAGGATCCCGCGCGCCGGGAACCCTGAGGCCACGAGCCGCCCTGCGCCGCGGGCGTTCGTGGTCGAGGACGACATCCCGACGCTCCAGCTGCTGCGGGACGTCGCGCGGGCCGCTGGGCTGGAGCCGCTGGCGTTCACGCGGCTGTCCACCGCCCGCGAGGCGCTGCGCCGGCAGACGCCGGCGGTCATGGTGGTCGACGACGACCTGCCCGACGGGCAGGGTGCCGACCTGGTGCTGGAGCTGCGCAGGGACCCGCGGACACGGCATGTGCGGGTGATCTTCTGCACCGGGGCGGACGCCCGGCGCCGGCAGGAGATCGGGCGCCTGGCGCCGGTCATCGCCAAGCCGTTCGCCCTGCACGATGTCGAGCGCGCGCTGGCCGAGTTGGCAGCCACCCACTGAGCCGGCGCGCTACCCTTGTGGCTCATGGCGAGCGCGAGCGCGGGCCGGCTCGAGGTCCTGCTGCTGACCAACGAGTTTCCGCCGGCCGTCTACGGCGGGGCGGGCATCCACGTCGGCGAGCTGGCGAGCCAGCTCCGCCACCGGATCGCGCTCGACATCCGCACCTTCGGCGACCACGCCGAGGATGCGTCCGGCTGGCGGGTGCGGGGCTACCCGCCGGAGCACGACCTTTCTGACGCCGATGAGCGCATGCGCGGCGCCTGGACCGCCCTGTCGCGCGACCTGGCCATGGCCGCCGACCCGGTCGGCGCCGGCCTGGTCCATTGCCATACCTGGTACGTCCACCTTGCCGGGCTGCTGGTCCGGCGGGCCTACGGCATCCCGCTGGTGGTCACCGTCCACTCGCTGGAGCCGCTTCGGCCCTGGAAGCGCGAGCAGCTGGGCGGCGGCTACGACCTCTCGGCCTGGGTCGAGCGCACGGCCCTGGAGTCGGCCGACGCGGTGATCGCCGTCAGCCGCGGCACCCGCGACGACGTGCTGCGCCTGTTCCATGTCGACCCGGGCCGCGTCCACGTGATCCACAACGGAATCGATGCAGCGTTCTACGCCCCGGATCCCGCGACCGACGCCCTGGAGCGCTACGGCGTGGATCGCGGCGTCCCGTATGTGCTGTTCGTTGGCCGCATCACCCGCCAGAAGGGGATCGTCCACCTGGTGCGCGCCCTCCGCCACCTGGATCCGGGCATCGGCGTGGTGCTGTGCGCTGGCCAGCCGGACACGCCGGAGATCGCGCGCGAGATGGAGGAGGGGGTGGCCGAGGCCCGCCGCCATCGGTCCAACCTGGTCTGGATCGGCGAGATGGTGAGCCGCAGCGACGTCCGGCAGCTGTACAGCCACGCCGCGCTGTTCGTCTGCCCATCGGTCTACGAGCCGTTCGGGATCATCAACCTGGAGGCCATGGCCTGTGAGCGGCCGGTGGTGGCCAGCGCGGTGGGTGGCATCCCGGAGGTGGTCGTCGATGGCGAGACCGGCCTGCTGGTGCCCCTCGAGCTGTCGACCGACGACCCGATCTCCCCGGCCGACCCCGAGCGCTTCGCCCGCGACCTGGCGAGCGCGATCAGCTCGCTGATGACCGATGCGGACCGGCGCGCCCGGATGGGCGCCGCCGGCC
>JBOGSY010000316.1:0-2635 GCA_050691915.1 Candidatus Limnocylindria bacterium
CCCCCGACGCGTATGTCGCGGCGCTGCCACCCGAACGGCGCGCGGCGATCGCGCGGGCCGACCTGGACCGCTTCCTGGACCGGTACCGGGCGGCGCGGGGCTCGTCACGAGCCACGCGCGAGACATCGGGCGGGTAGCGCGGCGTGCGATTGACCCTCATGACCGAGCCCCAGCAGGGGCTCGGCTACGACGAGATCCTGGCCCTGGCACGTACGGCCGAGGCGGCGGGCCTGGAGGCGTTCTTCCGCTCCGATCATTACGCCAGCTTCCCGGGCCCGGCGGGCGAGCCGACCACCGATGCCTGGGCCACCCTGGCCGGGCTGGCGCGGGACACGGAGCGGATCGGCCTGGGATCGCTGGTCTCGCCCGTGACCTTCCGGCTGCCGGGACCGTTCGCCAAGCTGGTGGCGACCGTCGACCAGATGAGCGGCGGGCGGATCGAGGTCGGGCTGGGCGCCGGCTGGAACGTGGAGGATCACGCCCAGCTGGGCATCCCGTTTCCGGCGCTGGGGGATCGGTTCGCGATGCTCGAGGAGGCGCTGGCCATCGTCCATGGCCTGTGGACCGAGCCGGACGGATGGCGCTTCGACGGGCGCTACTGGACCGTGACCGGCTCGCTGTTCCGGCCGCGCCCGGAGCGACCCGGCCGGCGCCACCCGCCCATCATCCTGGGCGGCAAGGGCGGTCCGCGGCTCGCCGGCCTGGTCGCCCGCTTCGCTGACGAGTTCAACCTGGTATCCGCCACGGCCCCCGCCGCACGCGAGGCCTACCACCGGATCCGGACGGCCTGCGAGGCGATCGGCCGCGACCCGGCCGGCGTGGGGCTGTCGGCCATGACCGGGGTCCTGATCGCCGAGACGGACGCGGAGCTGAAGGACCGGGTCCGGGCCCAGCTGGCCATGACCGCCGGAGACCAGGGGCGCGACGCCGCCGACGCGTGGCTGGCCGAGCGGCGCAGCCGCTGGATCGTGGGAACCCTGGACGAGGCCGCCGAGCGGGTGGCCGAGCTGGCCGCCGCGGGAGCGCAGCGAATCATGCTCCAGGACTTCCTGCCCCGCGACCTGGACATGGTCCGCCTGATGGGCCGGCTGGCGGCGGGCTGACCCGGCCTGACCCGCCGCCGGCCTGAACCGCCGGGGGGGTCCCCCCGGCCAACTTGGGGTACACTCGGCGGACGGCTTTCATCCGGCCTTGACCTACGCCTGGGTACGAGCGCGCAGGCGGTCCCGGGAGCCGTCACGAGGTCGTGTGACAGGGTGCTCGGTTCGCCGGGCACGAGATCCGCCCATTCCGGGCTCCAGCTAGGAGGAGCCGATGCCGATCGAGACCCCCGTCGCGCTGGCGGCGGCGCTCGCGGCGCTGGTCATCGGCGTGCTCAGCGGGTATCTGGCCCGCCGCTATCTGGCTGCCAGCGCCGTCAAGCACGCGGAGAGCTACGCCGAGCGGCTGGTCACCGAGGCGCGCACCAAGCAGAAGGAGATCGTCCTCGAGGGCAAGGACGATGCGTTGAAGGCGCAGCGCGCCGCCGAGGAGGAGGCGCGCGAGAAGCGCGCCGACCTGCAGCGCCAGGAGCGCCTGCTGCTGGACCGGGCCGAGAGCCTGGACCGCAAGGTGGAGGCGCTGGAGCGGCGGGAGGCGACCTTCGAGCAGCGCCAGCAGGAAGTCGATGCCGAGCGGGCGCAGCTGGCCGAGCTTCACCAGCGCCAGCTGACCGAGCTGGAGCGGGTCAGCGGACTGTCGGTGGTCGAGGCGCGGCAGAGCCTCATCCGGCAGATCGTGGACGAGGCCCAGGCCGAGGCGCAGCAGCGCGTGCGCGAGATCGAGCGGCATGCCACCGAGGAAGGCGACGACCGGGCCCGCCGGATCCTGACCACGGTCATGCAGCGCATCGCGGCGGACCACACCTCGGAGGCGACGGTCACGGTGGTGAGCCTCCCCAGCGAGGAGATGAAGGGCCGGATCATCGGGCGCGAAGGCCGCAACATCCGGGCGCTGGAGCAGGCGACCGGAGTGGACCTGATCATCGACGACACGCCGGAGGCGGTCGTCCTGTCCGGCTTCGACCCGGTGCGGCGCGAGGTGGCGCGAATGGCGCTGACCAAGCTGATCAGCGACGGGCGGATCCATCCCGGCCGGATCGAGGAGACGGTGGCCAAGTGCCGGGCCGAGATCGAGGTCGTGATGCGCCAGGCCGGCGAGCAGGCGGCCTACGACGCCGGGGTCCCGGGCCTCCACCCGGAGCTGATCAAGCTGCTCGGCCGGCTGAAGTACCGCACCAGCTACGGCCAGAACGTGCTCAACCACTGCATCGAGACCGCGCGCCTGGCCGGGTTGCTGGCGGCCGAGATCGGCGCCAACGTGGCCGAGTCCAAGAAGGGCGGGATGCTGCACGACATCGGCAAGGCGATCGACCACGAGGTGGAGGGGCCCCATGCCCTGATCGGCGGCGACGTGGCCAAGCGCTACGGCGTGAACGCCGTGGTCTGCAACGCCATCGCCGCGCACCACCAGGAGGTGGAGCAGGAGTCGATCGAGGCCACCGTGGTGCAGATCGCCGACGCCATCAGCGCCTCCCGCCCCGGGGCGCGCGGCGAGAGCCTGGACAACTACGTGAAGCGGCTCGACGACCTGCAGC
>JBOGSY010000317.1:0-2632 GCA_050691915.1 Candidatus Limnocylindria bacterium
AGCTTGAACCGCTCGGCCAGCTGCCCGAGGCGGGCGCGGTCGAACCCGGGGCGCAGGCGACCGATCGATTCCAGGTACTGGCGAGGCGTGATCCGCTCGGGGAGCCGCAGCTCTCCCGGAACGTAGGCGACGCGCTCGCGGATCTGGGCGCCGCCGTGCCGCGGATCCCGGCCGAAGACGCGGATCGCGCCGGCGGACGGCCGCAGCAGGTCCAGGATGCAGCGGATGGTGGTCGACTTACCGGCCCCGTTCGGCCCCACGAAGCCGAACACCTCGCCGGCGCGCACGGTGAAGTCGATTCCCCGTACTGCGCGGACGGGTCCGTAGTTCTTGGCGAGGCCGTCGACGACGAGCGGCTCGGGTGCCGTGGCCATGCGCCAAGGGTACCGCGGTTCCGGCGACCGAAGCCGGATGCTAGTGTTCGGCCATGGTCAGCATCGGCTCCATCGTGATCCGGGTGGACGATCTGGAGCGACAGAAGGCCTTCTGGAGCGCCACGCTCGACTACGTCCCCCGCGAGGGTGACGATGGGACATTCGCGCTGCTCCGTCCGCGCAGCGGGGTGGGTCCGAACGTCTCGCTCGACCGGGTGCGCTCGACCCTGCAGGTGCCGCCGCGCATCCACCTGGACCTGTACACCAATGACCAGGCCGGGGAGGTCCGCCGCCTGATCGACCTGGGCGCCACCGAGGTGCACTGGGACAAGAGCCCGCCGGACGCGGACTACGTCATCCTGGCCGACCCGGAGGGCAACCGCTTCTGCGTGATCGACGCCACGGGATAGTTGTCAGGCGGCGTACCCGGTGGTCACGGCTGCATTGGGCTCATGAGCTGAAAGTAGTTGTCGTCCGGATCGGCGAAGGTCGCGATCAGGCCCTCGGAGCCCTCGAACCCGTACGGCTCGCGGATCACCGTCGCGCCGGCGGCCTTGAGGCGGTCGAAGTCGCCCTGCACGTCGGCGCTCTCGATGTTCCAGATGATCCGGCCCGGGTGCGCGTTCCGGCCCTTGACCTGGTCGTGCGGACCGATGGTGACCGCGCCGCTGCCGATCAGCCAGCCGACGTAGCCGCCGTCTTCCCAGGTCGGGGTGCCGAACAGCTGGCGGTAGTAGTCGGCCAGGCGCTGCGGGTCCTCCGAGCCGATGAGGATGCTGTTGAAGTTCATGCCGGTCTCCCGTGCGAGGTGGTCTGCATGGTAGACGGCACGACGCGGGCATCCTCATCGGTCATGGGCCCTTCAGCGGTACCGGCGCAGGAAAGCCCTCAGGTCCTCGACCAGCAGGTCCGGCTGCTCCATGGCCGGGAAGTGCCCGCCGCGTTCGAACTCCGACCAGGCCTCCACCTTGCGCTCGGGATCGGTCAGGGTCCGCACGAACGGTTCGGCGCCGAACACCGCGAAGCCCATGGGCGCCGGTCCGGGGTCGCTCCACTCCGCGGCATGCATGCTCTCGTACAGGCTGTGCGCCGCCGATGCGCCTGACCGCGTGAACCAGTACAGGCTGACGTTGGTCAGGAGCTGGTCCCGGTCAACGGCTTCCTCCGGCCGCTGGGCGGCCGCATCGGTCCAGGCCTGGAACTTCTCCACGATCCACGCCAGCTGGGCCACCGGAGAGTCAGTCAATGCATAGCCGATGGTCTGCGGACGGGTGGCCTGGAGCCGCAGGTAGCCCTCATCGTCGGTCGACCACTGCATGAGCTCACGAACGCGCGCCTGGTCGTCCGGTGACAGGTTGGCGTTCAGCGTCGGATCGCCCTGCCACGACGCGAAGGTCACCGCCGTCGGCGGGTCGGTCGTCACGTGGATCGCCACCACGCCCTCCGGGTCGACAGAGCCGAGGCTGGCCGCGATGCCGGCCCCGATGTCACCGCCGGCCACGGCATACCGCTCGTAGCCCAGCCGGCGCATCAGCTGGGCGAACGCCCGCGCGATGCGACCGCTGGTCCAGCCCGGCTCGTCGACCGGGACCGAGAAGCCGAAGCCCAGGATGGAGGGGACGACGACATCGAAGGCATCCCCCACCTCGCCGCCGTGAGCGGCGGGATCGGTCAGGGGGCCGATGACCCGGGCGAACTCGACCGGCGATCCAGGCCAGCTGTGCAGGAGGAGGAGCGGGGTGGCGTCGGGCGCCTTGGCGCGGGCGTGCAGGAAATGGATGCGCTGGCCGTCGATTGCGGTGGTGAACTGCGGCACCGCGTTGATGGCCCCCTCCTGCGCGCGCCAGTCGAAGCCGTCGGCCCAGTACGCGGCCAGCTGCTCCAGGTAGTCGCGTGGCAAGCCACGCTGCCAGCCCGTGCCGGCCGGCTCGGCGTCCGGCCATCGTGTGCGCCGCAGCCGATCGCGAAGGTCGTCGAGCTCCTCCTGGTCGATGGCAATCCGGAAGGGGTTGACGTCATTGGCCGGGGACATCGGCGTGCTCCTTTCGCAGGCGGGATGTTTTCGCTGCGGTCATTCTCGCGCCGCAACGTGGTCATCCTGTGACCACATTTAGTGGGAAGATTGGCGCATTCGCCTCGTCGCCGCCCTGCTGGTCCTCCAGGCGAGGGGTCGGGTGACCGCCGCGGAGCTCGCCATCGAGCTGGAGGTATCGGTCAAGACGGCGCGGCGTGACCTGGAGGCGCTGGCGGTGGCGGGC
>JBOGSY010000318.1:0-2631 GCA_050691915.1 Candidatus Limnocylindria bacterium
GGTAGACCAGGTGGCAGACAGCCCCGTCGTGTTCGGCGGCGAACCCGAACACCGAGCACAGCAGCTGCGAGCCGAAGCCCTGGTCGGTCAGCCCGGCATTGACCAGGTGCACGGTCGCGACGAGATCTTCCAGGTCGGGGTCGGCCAGGACGATCCAACGGTAGCCGTACTCGTCGTCGGTGGTCCGCAGGTCGGTGCCCGATGTCTTGCCGCTGAAGCGGGCGAGTTCCAGCAGTTCGTTGCTGGTGGCGGCGAATGCCTGCCCCGATGCCGGCTTGAAGGCCACCGCTGCCTGGCCGGACGGCCGCAGCCCGACGGAGGCCTGCAGGGTGACGGCCGCGCCGGTCACCGCGAACAGGGCGTTGAGGTCGGGCTGCTTGGGTTTGGTGCGCCCGAGCAGCGCATCGAGGAACTTCATGCCGCCGGGCCACTCTCGGCTTCGATGCGCGCAAGCTGCTCCAGCCGGCGCTCCAACGACGGGTGGGTGGAGAACAGCGAGGACAGGCTGAACCCCTGGGACAATGCCGGAGTGAAGAAGAAGGCGTTGAGCGACTCGACGCCGCGCAGGTCCCGGGTGGGGATCTTGCTCATCTCACCGCTGACCTTGACCAGTGCCGCGGCCAGTGTGGACGGCCTGCCGGTCACCGCCGCCGCCGCCCGGTCGGCCGACAGCTCACGGTAGCGCGACAACGCCCGGGTCAGCAGGAAACTGAGCCCGTAGACGACGGCCGACACCAGCATGATGACCAGCACGACCGGCACGCCGCCCTCCCGGCTGCCGCGCCGGCCGCCGAACAGCCCGGCATAGAAGGCGAAACGCACCACCAGGCCGGCGGCCAGGCCCAGGAAGCTGGCGATCGTCATCACGGCGACGTCGCGGTGGGCGACGTGGGACAGCTCGTGGGCGAGCACTGCTTCCAACTCGGGCCCGTCGAGCCGCCGCAGCAGTCCCCTGGTCACGCACACCACCGCCTTGTCCGGGCTGCGTCCGGTGGCGAAGGCATTGGGGAGATCGGCCTCAGCGATCGCCACTCGCGGTTTGGGCATGTCGGCCAGCGCGCACAACCGGTCCACGGCACCGTGCAGTTCCGGCTCCTGCTGCGGGCTGACCTCTTTGGCGCCCATCGCGGCCAGCGCGATGCGGTCCGAGGCGAAATATTGGACAGCGAGGAACCCGCCGGCCACGACCAGAGCGACGATCGCCGAGGAGCTGACCGCCAGCAGGATCGCGACGAACACGATGTAGAGCAGCCCGAGCAGGAACATCGTGACCAGCATCCGCGACGCCAGGCCGCGGTCGGGGGGAAAGCGGGTGCGTGCCATCACCTCACCCCGGGATCAGGCCGTCGTCGCCGAGCAGCGCCCGGACCTCCGCCAGCGACGAATCGGGACCCGGCAAGATGAGGTCGGAACTGTCGAGGGTGTCGGCGCCGTGCGGCGTCGCGGCGGAGCGGACCCCGGCGAGCAGCTCATCCAGCGCACGGGTGAACGCGTCGGTGTCGCCTGACTCGACGGCAGTGACCAGCGCCTCGTCGAGGTCGTTGAGCTGGTCCAGCTCCGCGTCGGGCACGTCGAACTGGCCCTCACCGAGGATGCGCACGATCACCGATTCTCCTCCCGCCGGTTCTCCTGCGATGGGGGCGCCTCCAGGGACGCCGGTTGCGGGCCCGAACCGAGCTCGGCCTTGAGCCGGGCCAGCTCGGCGTCGACCCCGGAGGTTGCCGTGACCCGGTCGAGCTCGGCCTGGATCGGATCGCTCGACGCCGTGGCGTCGTCCAGGGCACCGGAGGCCATCAGCTCGTCGATCGCCCCGGCGCGCGACTGCATCTGGAGGGTCTTGTCCTCGGCGCGCTGCATCGCCAGCCCGACGTCGCCCATCTCCTCCGAGATGCCCGACACCGCCTCGCCGATCTTCGTCTGCGCCTCCGCCGCGGTGTAGGTCGCCTTGATCGTCTCCTTGCGGGTGCGGAAGGCGTCCACCTTGGCTTGCAGCCGCTGGGACGCCTGGGTGAGCTTGGCCTCCTCGGCCTGCAGTTGATCGTGCTGAGTGCGCAGGTCGTCGAGCTGTGGACCGATCGCGGCCCGCCGAGACAGCGCCTCCCGAGCGAGGTCCTCGCGGCCGGCCTCGACCGCCTGGCGGGCCTGGTCCTGCAGCTTGGTCACCTTCAGCTGGAGCTGCTGGGCCTGCAGCTCAACCCGCTTGCGAGAGGTCGCCACGTCCGCCACTCCGCGCTGCACGTCGCGGAGCATCTTCAGCTGGCGCTCATAGGAGTAGTCCAGCGTCTCCCGCGGGTCCTCGGCCTGGTCGAGCATCTTGCTGGCCTTGGCTTGAAAGAGCGTGGACAGCCGTTTCATCAAACCCATCGCGCTACGGCTCCTCTGTTGTGGGCTGCGCGTCGGAACTCGTCCTGCCCCACCGCAACCAGCTACCGCCATCGATAGTACGCAGGCGCTCAGCAGGTCCGGCGGAGCGGCCCGCGGCACCGAGTGAGCGCAGCTACTGCGGCGAGCGGTGCTCACCGCGCCGACTGAACCGCAGCGCGCCTCACGTGGCGCGAGTCGTCACCGCCGTGAAGACGACGGTGACCACCAAGAGCAAGAGCCCAACGATCATGAGCCATATCATGTTGT
>JBOGSY010000319.1:0-2624 GCA_050691915.1 Candidatus Limnocylindria bacterium
GGACTCCCCCCACGCTGCGGCGATCAGGCCGGTGTGGTAGTCGCCGGCGACGAAGGCCGGGTGGTCGACCAGCCAGCGATGGAATCCCAGGTCGGTCTGGACCCCGCCGACCAGCGTCTCGTCCAGCGCGCGACGCAGCCGGTCGATGGCCGACCGCCGGTCGCCGGCGTAGGCCATCACCTTGGCCAGCAGCGGGTCGTACTCGGGAGGCAGCGGGGCGTCGACCTGGACGGCGGCGTCCACCCGGACGCCGGGACCTTCCGGCGGACGCCAGGCGGTCACCGTCCCGCCCACCGGCCGGAACCCGGCGTACGGATCCTCCGCGTAGAGGCGGACCTCGACCGCATGCCCGCGAGGCTCGGCCGCCAGCACCTCGGCCGGCAGCCGCTCCCCTGCTGCGACCCGGATCTGCCAGGCCACCAGGTCCACGCCGGTCACCAGCTCGGTGACCCCGTGCTCCACCTGGAGCCGGGTGTTCATCTCCAGGAAGTAGTGGGCGCCGGCGGCGTCCAGCAGGAACTCGACCGTCGCGGCGCTGTGGAAATCGACCGTCCCCGCCACGCGGCGGGCGCTGTCGTAGAGGGCGGCGCGCACCTCCGTCGTGACCGCCGGGGAGGGCGTCTCCTCCACCAGCTTCTGGTGGCGCCGCTGGACGGAGCAGTCCCGCTCCCCCAGGCAGGCCAGGGCGCCGTGCCGATCCCCGAGCAGCTGCACCTCGACGTGCCGCGCCGGCGCGATCAGACGCTCCAGGTAGAGCGTGCCGTCGCCGAAGGCGGCTGCAGCCTCGCGCCGAGCGGCGTCGACCGCCGCGGCCAGGTCCGCCGGCCCCTCCAGGCGTCGCATCCCGCGACCGCCGCCGCCGGCAGCCGCCTTGAGCATGGCGGGAAACCGGACCTCGGATCCATCCGGGACCTCTCCCGCCTCGAGCGGCAGCAGCAGCCCGGGCACCACCGGGACACCGGCCCCGGCCACCGCCCGGCGAGCCGCCAGCTTGTCGCCCAGCGCCGCCAGGGTGGCCGGCGGCGGGCCGACCCACGCCATCCCGGCCTCCTCCACGGCCTGGGCGAAATCGGCCCGCTCCGAGAGGAAGCCGTAGCCGGGATGGACCGCCTCGGCGCCGGCCGCCAGGCCGGCCTCCACCAGGCCGGCGCCGTTCAGGTACGACCGGGACGCGGCGGCCGGCCCGATGGGCACCGCCTGGTCGGCCATCCGGACGTGCGGCGCCGCGGCATCGGCCTCGGAGTAGACCGCGACACTGCGGATCCCCAGCTCCCGGCAGGCGCGGATGATGCGGACCGCAATCTCCCCGCGGTTGGCGACCAGCAGCGCCCGGAACGGCGGGCCCGGCGGACGGGTGTCTTTGCGCACAGACAGCCAGCCGTCAGAGCGGGATGTTGCCGTGCTTCTTGGGAGGCAGCGTCTGGCGCTTTCCCTCCAGGACGGCCAGTGCGTCGGCCACCCGGCGTCGCGTCTCCGACGGCAGGATCACCGCGTCCACGTAACCGCGCGCCGCGGCGACATACGGGTTCGCGAAACGTTCCTCGTACTCGGCCACCAGGCGTACGCGCTCGGCATCCGCATCGGCCGCGGCCGCGATCCGCTCCCGGAAGATGATGTTGACCGCCCCCTCGACGCCCATCACCGCGATCTCGGCCGTGGGCCAGGCGAAGTTGAAGTCGGCGCGCACGTGCTTGCTGCTCATGACGTCGTAGGCGCCGCCGTAGGCCTTGCGGGTGATGACGGTCACCTTCGGTACGGTCGCTTCGGAATATGCGTACAGCAGCTTCGCCCCGTGACGGATGATGCCGCGATGCTCCTGGTCCACGCCCGGCAGGAAGCCTGGCACGTCGACCAGGGTGACCAGCGGAATGTTGAAGCAGTCGCAGAAGCGCACGAAGCGCGCGGCCTTGTCGGACGAGTCGATGTCCAGGACGCCGGCCAGGACCTCCGGCTGCTGGGCCACGATCCCAACGCTGCGGCCCTCGACCCGTGCGAACCCACAGATGATGTTGCGGGCGAAATGGGCGTGCACCTCCGTGAACGACCCGCCGTCGACGATGCCGGCGATGACGCGGTGCATGTCGTAGGCCTGCTGCGGCGAGTCCGGGATGAGCGAGTCCAGCTCCGCGCCGCTGACGGCCGGCTCGTCCCAAGCCGTCCCGCGCGGGGCGGGGTCGACGTTGTTCGACGGCCAGTAGCCAACCAGCCGGCGGGCGAGCTCCAGGGCCTGCGGCTCCCCCGCCGCCAGGAAGTGGGCCACGCCGCTCGTCTCGTTGTGGACGCGTGCCCCGCCCAACCCCTCGAAATCGATCTCCTCGTGGGTCACCGTCTTCACCACGTTGGGGCCGGTGACGAACATGTAGCTGGTGCCCTCGGCCATGATCGTGAAGTCGGTGATGGCCGGCGAGTAGACCGCGCCGCCGGCGCATGGCCCCAGCACCAGCGACAGCTGCGGGACCACGCCGGAGGCCAGCGTGTTGCGCAGGAAGATGTCGGCGTAGCCGCCCAGCGAGACGACCCCCTCCTGGATCCGTGCGCCGCCGGAGTCCGACAGGCCGATGACCGGCGCGCCGTTCTGGACGGCCAGGTCCATGACCTTGACGATCTTCTCGGCGTGCGCCTCC
>JBOGSY010000320.1:0-2607 GCA_050691915.1 Candidatus Limnocylindria bacterium
ACCCTGGTCGACGCGGTGGCCGAGGCCGGCCTGCGCCTCGGCTGCTCGCGCCCCCTGTTCGTGAAGCTCTCGCCCGACCTGGCGCCGGCCGAGCTGGAATCACTGGTCGCCGCCCTGCTGGGGACCCCGGCGGCCGGGCTCATCCTGTCCAACTCGACCCTGGCCCGGCCCGCGCTGGCCTCAGAGCTGGCGGCCGAGGCCGGCGGCCTGTCCGGGCGCCCCCTGCTGTCGCTCACCCTGGAGCACGTGCGACGGGCGCGGGCGATCGCCGGCGACCGCCTGGTCATCGTCGCCTCGGGTGGCATCGCCTCGGCCGCCGACGTGGCATCCGCCTACCAGGCCGGTGCGGACCTGGTCCAGCTGTGGACCGGGCTGGTCTACCGTGGCCCGGGGCTGGTGGGCGAAGCGGCCGCGGTGCCGGTCGCGCGGCCGTGGGCGGCTGGTAGGATGTGAGCGCCTAGCCAGGGGCGCGGGCAGGACGCGCCGCTCCGCTTCGGAGTATCTCGGTTCCATGAGCATCGAGACGACACCCTCCGCCGCGCCTGCCCGCCCGACGGGACCGCGCATCAGCACTGAGCTGCCGGGGCCCCGCGCCCGGGCCCTCATCGCGCGCGACGAGGCGGTGGCCAGCCCCAGCCTGACCCGCGCCTACCCGCTGGTCGCCGAGTCGGCCACCGGCTGCCTGGTGACCGATGTCGATGGCAACGTCTTCCTGGACTTCGCCGCCGGGATCGCGGTGGCCAGCACCGGCCACGCCCACCCCGCCGTGGTGCATGCCATCAAGGCGCAGGCCGACCGCCTGATCCACATCGCCGCCACGGACTTCTATGAGCCGCGCTACCTCGAGTTCATGGAGGGGCTGGCGGCCATCGCCCCCTTCTCCGAGCCGGCACGGGTCTTTCTCACCAACTCCGGCACGGAGGCGGTCGAGGGTGCCATCAAGCTGGCGCGCTACCACACCCATCGGCCCGGGATCATCGCGTTCGAGGGCGCCTTCCACGGCAGGACCATGGGGGCGCTGTCGCTGACCAACTCCAAGCTCAAGCAGCGCGCCGGCTTCGGGCCGATGCTGCCGATGGTGCACCACGCCCCGTTCCCGCGGGTTCGTGCCTGGCGCGAGGGCTCGGGCGGCGACGGCAGCGCGGAGCTGGAGGTGCTGCGCCGATCGGTCCTGGGACGGCTCATCGCGCCGAGCGACGTGGCCGCTATCGTGGTAGAGCCGGTGCAGGGCGAGGGCGGCTACTTTCCGGCGCCGCGCGCCTTCCTGGAGGGGCTGCGCCAGGTCTGCGACGAGCACGGGATCCTGCTGGTCTTCGACGAGATCCAGTCGGGCATGGGCCGCACCGGCCGCTGGTGGGCCGGCGAGCACTACGGTGTCGAGCCGGACATCATCACCACCGCCAAGGGCATCGCCTCCGGCATGCCCATTGGGGCGTTCCTGGCCAGAGAGTCGGTGTGGACCTGGCCGCCCGGCGCCCACGGCTCGACCTTCGCCGGCAATCCGGTCTGCGCGGCGGCAGGCCTGGCCACGCTCAAGCTGCTCGATGGCGGCCTGATCCACAACGCGGCGGCCATGGGCGATGTCCTGCGGGCGGGCCTCGAGCGGATCGCGGCGGCCCACGCCGGCGTGCGCGACGTGCGGGGCGTGGGCCTGATGCTGGGCGTCGAGTTCGCCAGCCACGAGGCGGCCAACGCCGTGCAGCAGGAGGCATTCGAGCGTGGCCTGCTGGTCCTGGAGTGCGGCGAGGCCACGCTGCGGCTGTGCCCCCCGCTGGTGGTGGACGAGACGCTGATCGCCGCGGCGCTGGGCATCTTCGACCAGGCCGTCAACGCCGCGGCCCGCCCGGCGAGCGGCATGGACGAGGTGGGCGGCTAGTTCAGCAGGTCGCTGAGCGAGGTCAGCACGAACCCGCGGTCGCGCAGCCCGGGCACCATGATCCGCAGCGCGCTGAGCGTCTCGTAGCCGCCCAGGTGCATCAGGACGTTGGAGCCGCCCTGCGCCTGGGTGATCACCTTGCTCGCCATCTGCGCGGCAGTGGGGCCGCCCTGGCTGACCGGCTTCCAGTCGATGGTGTCGATGTCCCACATGAAGGTCTTGGTGTAGCCGGCCGCGGCCGCCGCCTGGATCACCGCCGCGTTGAGCGAGCCGTACGGCGGGCGCCAGTAGGGGCGCGGGTCCTGGCCGGTCAGGTCCTGCAGGATGGCCGCCGCCGAAGCCAGCTCCTGGCCGATGAACTGGGCGGTGGGCGTCACCCCGGCGCAGGGCGCCAGCGTGGGAGACCCGCCGCCACCTCGGACCAGGTCGCAGTGGTGCATGGTGTGGTTGCCGATCTCGAACAGCTCGGGATGCGCGCGAACGATGGCCATGATCTGCTGCCCCTGGGCCGTCTGGGCCATGGCACCGGTCGGAAAGAGCGTGGCGCACACCCGGTTCTCGATCAGGAAATTGAGGATGTCGGCGCCCGGCTCCAGGCGCCCGCCCATGTCGAAGGTGAGGGCCACGCCGCTGCCCGCGCCGGGCACCGTGTAGAAGGTCTGGGCACCCCCGGCGGCGACCCGGTTGCCGGCCCGGCAGCCGGAGGCGACCGGCGGAGGGGCGCTGGGGAC
>JBOGSY010000321.1:0-2604 GCA_050691915.1 Candidatus Limnocylindria bacterium
CGCTGCTGTACGCGATGTACCGCGCCGCGGGCGCCATCTCCGACGAGGAGATGCTGACCTTCCGCAGGTTCGGCAGCCGGATCGAGGGCCACCCCACCCCGGTGCTCCCCTGGGTCGATGTGGCGACTGGCTCGCTGGGCCAGGGGCTGCCGATCGCGGTGGGGATCGCCTATGCCGGGCGGAACTTCGACCGCCTCCCGTACCGGGTCTGGTGCCTGTGCGGCGACTCCGAGATGGCGGAGGGGTCGATGTGGGAGGCCTTCGAGGCTGCCGCCTTCCATGGCCTGGACAACCTCACCGCGGTGATCGACGTCAACCGGCTGGGGCAGACCGGCCAGACGATGCATGGCTGGGACCTGGATGCCTACGCCCGCCGGGCGGCCGGCTTCGGCTGGCACACGATCGTGATCGACGGGCACGACGTCGCGGCCATCGACGAGGCCTACACCCAGGCCGCCGCAACCAGCGGCCGGCCCACGGTGATCATGGCCCGCACGGAGAAGGGCCACGGGGTGGCATCGGTCGCCAACCAGGAAGGGGCCCACGGCAAGCCCGTTCCTGACGAGGAGGCGGCCATCGCCGAGCTGGGCGGGCTCCGCAACCTGGCCGTCGACGTCGCGAAGCCGGACCTGGCTGGGCAGCCGCACCGCTTCCCCACCACCGGTGCGCTCCAGCTGCCGGCCTACGAGCCGGGCACCAGGGAGGCGACCCGCAAGGCGTATGGCGACGCCCTGGCGGCGCTGGGCAGGGCGCGCGGCGACGTGGTCGCCCTCGACGGCGAGGTTGGCAACTCGACCTTCTCGGAGATCTTCGCCAGGGAGCAGCCGGAGCGCTTCGTGCAGGCCTATATCGCGGAGCAGCAGATGCTGGCCTACGCGGTCGGGTTCCAGGTGCGCGGCTGGCGCCCCTTCGCGGCCACCTTCGCCGCCTTCCTGTCGCGCGGCTACGACTTCGTGCGGATGGCGGCCGTGAGCCGGGCCGACATCGTGCTGACCGGCTCGCACGCGGGCGTCAGCATCGGCGAGGACGGGCCGTCGCAGATGGCGCTGGAGGACCTGGCGTCCCTGCGCGCCGTGCACGGCAGCACCGTCCTCTACCCATCCGACCCCAACCAGGCGGCCGCCCTGCTGGCCCAGGTGGCGGACCGAAGCGGCGTGGTCTTCATGCGCACTACCCGGGAGAAGACGCCGGTCATCTACCCTCCCGGGGAGGCCTTCGAGATCGGCGGCAGTCGGGTCGTGCGCAGGACCGATGCCGACCAGGTGACCCTGGTCGGAGCGGGCATCACCCTGCACGAGGCCGTCAAGGCGGCGGATGAGCTGGCTGGCGACGGCATCCCGGCGCGGGTAATCGACCTGTATTCGCTCAAGCCGGTGGACGTCGACACGCTGCGCAGCGCGGCGGCCGAGACCGGCGCCATCGTGACGGTGGAGGATCATTACCCGGAGGGCGGCGTCGGTGACGCGGTGCTGGATGCCCTGGCCGATGCGCCGATGCGGCCGGTCGTCCGCAAGCTGGCGGTCAGGATCATGCCCGGCTCCGGGTCGCCGGCCGAGCAGCTGGCAGCCGCCGGGATCGATGCCGCCCACATCGCCGAGGCCGCCCGCGAGCTGGTTCGCTCACGCGTGGCGGCCGGCGCCAACGCCTGAGGAGATGCCATGACCCAGATGAACGCGCTGCAGCGGCTGCACGCCGAGCAGGACCAGAGCCCGTGGATCGACTTCATCGACCGCGAGCTGATCGCCTCGGGCCGCCTGGCCGAACTGGTGGGCGAGGGGATCCGCGGGCTGACCAGCAACCCGACGATCTTCGCCAAGGCGGTGAGCAGCGGCCAGTACGACGAGTTGATCCGGCGCGAGATCGAGGCCGGCGACGGCAGCCGCGAGATCTACGAGGAGATCGCCATCGCCGACGTGGGTGACGCGGCCGACATCCTGCGCCAGGTCCACGACGCGGCCGGAGGCGCCGACGGCTTCGTCTCGATCGAGGTGGAGCCGGACCTGGCCGACGACAGCCAGGCCACCCTCGAGCGGGCTCGCTACCTGAACGGCCGCCTGGACCGGCCGAACGTCTTCGTCAAGATTCCGGCCACCCCCGCCGGGCTGCCGGCCATCCGGGCGGCGATCAGCGAGGGCATCAACGTCAACGTCACCCTGATGTTCAGCGTGGACGTCTATCGCGACGTCGCCCGCGCCTACATCGCCGGGCTGCGGGACCGCCGCGCGCGCGGAGAGCCGGTGGACCGCGTCGCATCGGTCGCCAGCTTCTTCGTCAGCCGGGTCGACACCAAGGTCGACAAGGCCCTGGAAACCATCGGGACCGATGACGCCCTCCAGCTGCGCGGCCAGGCCGCCATCGCCAACGCCAGGCTCGCCTACGAGGCCTACGGCCAGATCTTCGGCGGGGAGGAGTTCGCCGAGCTGCGCGCGGCGGGGGCCCGGGTGCAGCGCTGCCTGTGGGCCAGCACCTCCACCAAGAACCCCGCCTACCGCGACGTCCTGTACGTGGAGGAGCTCATCGGTCCGCAGACCGTCGACACCATGCCGCTGGAGACGATCCGGGCGTTCCAGGATCACGGCCAGCTGCGGCGCACGCTGGATGCGG
>JBOGSY010000322.1:0-2596 GCA_050691915.1 Candidatus Limnocylindria bacterium
GCGCAGCTGAGCGGCGATCGCCGGCGAGAAGTGCTCGTCCAGCAGCAGCCTCATCCCAAGGCTGCGCGCTCGCGGACGGCCGCCTCCTCCTCGCGCGCGGCGGCATCGGCCTGGCGCGTCAGCATGTCGTCCACTTCGGTCGGGAACGCCGCGTAGTAGCGGACCGCGGAGCGGACCTGCGACGGACCCAGCTCGAGGTACCTGGCGGCCGAGGCAACCGATCCGCGCGACTGCCTGACGGTGGCGACCACCTCCCACACGTCCAGCCCGGTGCCGATCAGCACGGCCCGCCGGCCGCTGGGCCCATCCGCGAAGCCGATGCCGGGGTGCTCGTCCATCCGCAGCCCTTCCTCCAGGTACCGCTCGGCGAGCCCGGTCCGCGACTCGCCAATCTGGTGGGCCCGCGCATCGAGCCGCTCCAGTGTCGCGCCGGGCAGCCGGAAGGTCAGGTGCTGACGACGGCCTTGTGGTCCCATGTGGCACAGTGTAGCACAGGCGAGGGTCACGGCAGACGTTACGCGCCCATCAGGCTTGGTTGTGCAGCCGTGCGGCACAGCCGCACAGCCGCACAGCTGGGGCCTGACAGCGGCGACAGGCGGTTCCTGACCGGCACTCGCCTCTTCGGTCACCTCCGCCCGGGGGAGCCTGCACCCCCTCGGGCGGACGGTGGATGGAGGCGCTAGGGGCAGGTGACTCCTCAGGCTCAGGGCAGGAGGTCAATGGAGTCGAGGATGGCCTGCTGTTCTGCCAGGTCCGCCGCGGATACGCCCGGCATGTGATGGGCGATGAGCACCTGCCGCTGGCCCTCGACGTCGAGGATGTAGACCACGTCGATCTGACCCGGTCCCTGGTGGAAGCGCCCCGCCCAGCTGTAGAAGGACCCGTCATCGCAATCGGTGAAGTCGATGTCGGTCGGAACGCTCATCTCGAGGACCTTCCCCTCGTAGCCGCCGAGCGTCACGTCCGTGGGCACGGCATCGCCACGCATCTCCTGGGCGGCCAGCGCATCCGCGAGGTCGTCGACCGTCGGTCCGACCGGCGGCTCAATCGCGGAGGTCTTCCAGTGGCATGGATCCGAATAGACCTCGGCGAGCTCGGTGGGGAATGGCCAAAACACCACGACCGCGAAGGTCTGGTTGTCGCCCTTGGCCACGCCCCGCGAGTCGAGACTCGACCAACCCGCCGGGACCGATATCGTCGCGTTGAGGCTCCCGCGCGCGATGGAGTATGTCCCCGGCTCGAGCGGATCGCCGGCCAGGGGTGGAGGCGTTGGAGTTGGCGTTGGTGTCGCACCTGGACCGCCAAGGTTCGGTCCGCGGCTGATCAGTGCTGTGCCAAGAATTGCCGCCGTGAGGACGGCTGCTGCCACGAGTCCATATCGGACTGGGCTGGGAATGATCACGCTCATGCGTATGTTCCTCATCGGTCCCGGAAGGGGAGCGACCTGCTTCAGTGTCGCGAGCTTTTCACGGACGGCATCGCGGACCGTGTCGGGCAGGGGAGTGTGGCCCTGGTAGTCGTCCAGGTACCCCTCGAGCTGGTCGATCAGCTGGTCGTCGTGTGTCATGCCGTGCCTCGCGTGGTCATGGTCCGCGCGTCGGCATCCAGCGCGGCGCGCAGGGACTGGAGTGCGTAGTGGAGCCGCGAGCGCGCCGTGCCGATGGGCGTCCCCATCGATTCGGCCGCTTGGGCATGCGTAAGCCCCAGGTAATGGACCAGCACGACCACCGTCCGATGTTCCACGCTGAGCCGGCGGAAGGCATGGTCCAGCTGCTCGTGATTGGCGAAATGGGCGGCCGAGTCGGAGACCATCGGCTCGTCATGAGGCAGTAGCCGGATATTGCCGCGTTGACGTCGTTCGCGGCGCGATTCGGCATGACATGCGTTCACCAGGAGCCGGTAGGCCCAGGCCTCGAACCGGTCGGGATCCCTCAGCTGCGGAAGGAAGCGCCACGCGTCAAGCAGGGCCTGCTGCGTCGCGTCCTCCGCCAGGGTCGTGTCGCGCAGGATCCGGCGCGCCACGGAGTGAAGGCCGTCCCCGATGCGCCCGACCAACATGTCGAACGCCTCTTCGTCGCCGTGCATCGCCCGCTCGACGAGCCTTCGCTCCATCCCTCGGCCTCGGCTGTCCGGCCCTCATGACGAGGGCCGATCACCGAGTATGAGTGGGGCGCCTCGCCGAGCGTTCAATGTCCCGCTGCCCGCCGACGACCAGGTGCTGACCCGCCTCCGGGCCGCCCGTCATGCACAGTCGTGCGGCCGTGCGGGTTGCATGGGCCGCGAAGCGGCTCTGGCGCTGAGCGGTTGGGCCGACGGGCGCTTCAGGCGCGATCCGCTCTCACGTGACGGATGGGAGTCGCGTTAGAGACCAGACGGCCCCCGGATCGGCCCAGTGCGGGCCCTCTCCACGCTCAGCTGGAGGTCCCAGATCGGCCGCGCCGCCCGGATCATGCCTCTAACGTGACTGTGAGCCGACATTTGAGAGCAGCTGGCCACCGCGCAGGGGCCTCCGCTTGTGCGTGACAGGCCGGGCCGGTACGCTCCCGCCATGACCCAGCGCCCCATCGCGATCCTGTATGAGCACCCCGAGTGGTTC
>JBOGSY010000323.1:0-2591 GCA_050691915.1 Candidatus Limnocylindria bacterium
GGGTGGTGGCCCCGCTGCTCGAGGAGGGAGGTGGCCTGGTGGTGGCGTACACGCGGCGCGCGTATCGCGTGATCGATATGGCCGACGGCGGCAGCCGGCCCGAGCCGGTCGCGCCCGACCTCCGGGTGGAGGGGTCGGCGCTGAGCCTGCCATCGGAGGCGGTGGCATCCACGGCCACCAAGCCGGGCACGGACCTCTACATCAGCTTCACGGTGGTGAGGACCCGCAGCGCGCCGCCCTACGAGTGGCAGGTGTTCCCGTACTCCGAGTGGCGCGGCACGGACGGGATGCATCGCGGCAACAGCTCGGCGGAGACGATGGCGGTCGCCTGGGCCGGTGGCGCCTGGGTCCATTCCCAGCGCGGCGGCGGTGAGCAGATCAAGACCTGGCCCTGCAGCCGGTCGCCCATCGACGTCTGGGCCAGCGACGGAACCCCCAATACCGGGACGGCGTGGTCGTTCCACGAGTGGGGCTACTGGTGGGGCTGCAGCGCCTGGTGGGCGTTCGCCGACATCCGGATCCGCGAGAACGTGTGGCTGGGCCGGACCGACAACCTCGTCTACAAGTACTACCACACCTACGGCGGCCTGGAGTACAGCTTCAGCTTCAGCAAGAGCCCGGGCGTGATCATCAGCCCGACGGCCGAGCAATGGGCGCTCACGGTCTTCGAAAGCTACCGGCACTAGCGCTGGCCGGCCTGCTGGCCGCGGCCTGCCTGCTCGCCGGCTGCCAGGACGACATCGCGTCCCTCGCCGCCCGCGAGGGGCTGGCCGGGGGGTCGATCGTTCGGCTGTCGGAGGGATACGCGGTCGCCGCCCGGGCACGCGGCGGCCGGGCCGAGGTGCTCGCCTTCCTGTTCGACGGGGAGCGCTGGTCCGTCCAGGCGCTGGCCAGCGCGGACGTAACGGGCAGCGAGAGCGTCCAGCTGGTGAGCTACGACGGCGAGACGGGCGAGGAGTGGAACACGTTCGTCTACGGCCTGGCCGGCCCGAGCGTCAGCCGGGTCCGGCTCGCCGGCCGGCTGGGGGTCGGTGGCCAGGTGGTCGACGGCGCCTGGGTGGTGGCCCTGCGCGACCGGGGGCTCGGCCCCGCCGACATCCACTGGAGCTTCGTGTCGGCCCAAGGCGGCGCGCTTCGCGTCGGATCCGGGCTGCTGCGCTGAACCCGACGGAGGGTCTAGCCCTCCTCGCCGGCCCCCTGCCGCTCGCCCTGCTCGGCGCCATCCTCGCCGGCGCGCTCGGCTGCCTCGCCGGGCTCCGCGCCCTCCGCGCCCTCGGCGCCCTCCGCCCCCTCGGCGGCCTCCTCGCCCTCGGCCAGGACGGGCTCCGGCTCCACCTCGACCCGCGGCGGCATGACCCGCGCAACCATCTCGTCCGGCTCGTTGAGGACGGTCACCGCCTCGTCGACCGCGATGTCGCGCACGTGGATGGCGGCCTCCAGGTCGACGAGCGGGGTGACGTCGACCACGATCTCGTGCGGCAGGTCGCTGGGCAGCGCCTTCACCTTCAGGTGGTCGAGCGAGGTGAGCAGGTAGCCCCCGGTGGCCTCGACGCCGGGCGCCTCGCCCTTGAAGGCGAGGGGGATGTCCGCCGTCATCTCGTGGGTCATGTCGGGAGCGAAGAAGTCGACGTGCACGGCCCGTCCGCTGAGCGGGTTGCGCTGCACGCTCTTGATGACCGCGCTGGTCGGCTGCCCGCCGTCCACCGAGACCCGGATCACCTGGGTCCGGCCCGCCTCGCGGTAGAGGAGCTCGAACGCCTTGGCATCGAGCTGAACGGGGATCGAACCCGCGGTCTTGCCGAACAGCACGCCCGGCACGATGCCGGCGGCGCGCAGGCGCTTGGTGTGCTTGCCGGTCACGCTGCGCGCGTCCACGGCGATCTGCAGGTCCATCTTGCGGTGTCGATCCTCGACTGGCCGTCCGCGCACGGCGGACGAGGGTTGGCGGCCTGGGATGCGAGGGCTGATCCTAGCAGCGGACCGATGGAGCGGCAAGGCGAGGCCTCGCAGCCCCTGGAGCCGCCGGCGGGCGGGTCGGTCGCGCCTACCTATAATCGGCAGCCATGGCCGGCACGATCATGATCGTCGAGGACGAGCCCGCGGTCGCCCGCGGCGTCCAGGTGGCGCTCGAGCGCGAGGGCTACGACGCGGTGGTGATTCCCACCGGCGAGGAGGCGGTCAGCCGCTTCGCGGACGTCGCCCCGGAGCTGGTGCTGCTCGACGTCCGGCTGCCGGGGATCGATGGCTTCGAGGTCTGCCGCCAGCTGCGCCGCGAGACGCGCGCCCCGATCCTGTTCCTCACCGCCCGTGCCGACGAGGTGGACAAGGTGGTCGGCCTGGAGATCGGTGCCGACGACTACCTGGTCAAGCCCTTCAGCGTCCGCGAGCTGGTGAGCCGGGTCAAGGCCCTCCTGCGCCGCGCTTACGGGGAGCTGGCCGACACCCAGACCGGCCGGACGCTGCGGCGCGGCGACCTGGTCATCGACCTGGAGCGCCGCCGGGTGACGCGCGACGGGGTGCGCATCGGCCTGACCACCACCGAGTTCGACCTGCTGCGCCACCTGGCCAGCCGCCCGGGACGGGTCTACACC
>JBOGSY010000324.1:0-2572 GCA_050691915.1 Candidatus Limnocylindria bacterium
CTGCTGGCCGGGCTCGCCGAGTTCCGGTCCCGGACGGACGGGGAGTCGGCCATCGACTTCGGGCTCTCGGCCGTGATCTCCGGCCAGCAGCCGGACCCGGTCGCCGAGCTGCCTGCCCTCATCGGCTCGGGCGTTCCGACCGCCAAGGCGTTCATGGTCTATGACTTCCGCCTGACCGATGAGCGCCTCTTCGCCGCCCTCCAGGTGATGGGCGGCCACGGCGGCATGCTCCAGGTCCACTGCGAGAACGCGACCATCATCGACGCGCTGACCCGCGGTGCCCTGCACGCCGGCCACACCGGTTGCCGTCATCACGCCGCCTGCCGGCCGACCTACGCGGAGGCGGAGGCCACGCACCGCGCCATCGCCCTGGCACAGGCGGCGTCGGCCCCGGTCTACGTCGTCCATCTTTCCTGCGCGGACGCGCTGGCCGAGGTGGTCGCCGCCCGCGCGCGAGGCTGGCCGGTCTACGCCGAGACCTGTCCGCACTACCTGTCGCGGACCGATGCGGCCTACCAGGCCGACGACGAGGCGGAGGTCATCAAGGCGGTCATCTCGCCGCCGCTGCGGTCGGAGGCCGACCGCCAGGCGCTGTGGCTGGGCCTGGAGCGCGGCGGCCTGGACCTGGTCGCCACCGACCACGTTCCCGATCGGCTGGCGGTCGAGAAGGCCGTGCCGGCCCCGCCCTTCCCGCAGGTCAGCAACGGGGCGCCGGGGATCGAGACCCTGCTGGCAGTGATGCACAGCCACGGTCCCGCGGCCGGGCGGATCTCGCTGGAACGCATGGTCGACGTGCTCGCCACCACGCCCGCCCGCCTCTTCGGCCTGCCGAGCAAGGGGGCGGTGGAGGTCGGCCGCGACGCGGACCTGGTCATCTTCGACCCGTCGGCCACGCGGACCATCCGCCAGGCCGAGCTGCATCACACCAGCGACTTCACCCCGTACGAGGGGATGGCCGTGCGGGGGGCCGTGCGGAGCGTCCTGCTCCGCGGCGAGCACGTGGTTCGCGACGGGCTCCACGTCGGCCGCCGGGGCCGGGGTCGATTTCTGGAGCGGGCCATCGCCCCCTGAAAGCCGGCGAGGGGCCCGGCGTCTCCGCCGGGCCCCTCGTATTCAGCCGATCCGGACGGCTAGCGCCGGGTCGAGAAGCAGTTGCTGCAGTAGACGGGCTTGGTGCCGGTGGGCCGGAACGGAACCCGGGCCTCGCCGCCGCAGCCGTCGCAGGTCGCGGTGAACATCTCGCGCTGGCCATAGCCACCGCCGTAGCCACCGCCGCCACCGCCGTAGCTGCCGCTGGACTCGCCGCGCGAGGCCTTGCGGATGGCTCGGCAGGCCGGGCAGCGCCGCGGCTCGCTGAACTGACGGTCCGCGAAGAACTGCTGCTCGGTCGCGGAGAACGCGAACTCCTGGCTGCAGTCAGCGCAGATCAGGGTCTTGTCGGTATAGGTGAACAAAGAAAAACTCCTTCTCAGGCGGCTCAGCGAACCATTTCTCGCCGAAAAGCCAGAGAGGAGTGATCGTGGTGCCGCGTTGATTGTGCCCGAGATCCGGGCGGTACCGAACAAACGTACCACAACCGGGGTGGGCGCGCCAGACCCAAATTCGTGGGCAGGGCGCTGACGATCCGGAACGACGGCGGCGGTCAGCCCTCCTGGATCAGGGACAGGATGTTGCCCGCGGGATCCTGGAACCAGGCGATGGGTGGTCCATAGGCCCGCATCACGCCTCGCTCGTCCTGGTCCAGGCCCTCGTAGCGCTCGAACGCGACGCCGCGACCGGCCAGCTCATCCACGGCGGCGTCGATATCGGCCACCGGGAAGTTCAGGCAGGTGTAGCTCGCCGGCCGGTGGTCCTCCTTGGGATAGACCAGGACCTTGCCGCCGCCGCCCAGGTGGAGGGTCAGCATCCCGTTCTCGTCGGTGACCTCCAGGCCCAGCGTGTCGGCGTAGAACCGGCGGCTGGCGTCAATGTCGTTCGACGAGAATCCCGCGTACCCGAGACTGTCCTTCAGCATGCGAATCCGCTCCGTTGCGTTGTGGATCTATGACCTCCGCGGCGGCGGAACCTGATCGGTCAGCCGCCGGTACGCCCCCAGGGTCAGGAACTCGGCGAAGGCATCGGAGAGCACCAGTTCGTCCAGGAGCGCCGCCGCATCGGTCCAGGGCCCGTCCGGGGAGAGCCCGCGCAGCCGAGCGAGCTCGTCGTCACGGATGGCGGCATACCGCTCGGCGCTGAGCGGCCGGCCGTCGTCCAGCGGGACGCGGTGGACGCGCCACTGCCACAGCTGGCTGCGGCTGATCTCGGCCGTGGCCGCGTCCTCCATCAGGTTGTTGATTGCCGCCGCGCCGTTGCCGGCCAGCCAGGACGCCAGGTAGGCCAGCCCCACCGAGACGTTGGCGCGAACGCCACCTTCGGTGACGTGCCCGTCGTCGATCGCCACGTCCAGGAGGTCGCGGGCCGTGGGAGCAACCTGCGGCGAGCGTTCCTTCTGGTTCGGACGCTCGCCGAGCAGGGCGTCGAAGATCGCTCCGGCGACCGGCACCAGGTCGGGGTGCGCGACCCAGGTGCCGTC
>JBOGSY010000325.1:0-2563 GCA_050691915.1 Candidatus Limnocylindria bacterium
GCTCGGCGCTGCCCAGGAACTCCTGCGCGGCGCGCCGAACCGCCTCGGTCGCCGCCTGGCTGGCGATCAGGGTGGCGGCCACCACCGCCACGCCCAGCGCGACCCCGATGACGGTGAGCGCCGTTCGCAGCGGGCGTGCCGCCAGCCCCCGCCAGGCGAGCGCGCCGAGCCGCATGGGCTAGAGGCCCAGGGCGGCCAGGCGAACGATCAGCGGTCTGGCCTCGTGATCCGGGCGGCGGCCGAGCTGGATCTCGTCCAGGATGGCGCCGTCGCGCACGACCAGGACCCGGTCCGCGTAAGCCGCCGCGTGGGCGTCGTGGGTGACCAGCACGATCGTCTGGCCGAGGCGATCGCAGGAGTCCCACAGCAGGCCCAGGATCTCGGTGCCGGTGGTGTAGTCCAGGTTGCCGGTCGGCTCGTCGGCCATCAGGATGGCGGGCTCGGTGGCGAGGGCGCGGGCGAGCGCGACCCGCTGCTGCTCACCGGCCGACAGCTGGTCCGGGCGGTGGGCTGCCTTGGCCGACAGGCCCACCAGGTCCAGCAGCTCGCCGACGCGGGCGCGGTGCTCGGCCAGCGATCCGCCGGCGATCAGGAACGGGAGCGCCACGTTCTCCGCCACGTTGAGCAGCGGAATCAGGTTGAAAAACTGGAAGACGAACCCGGTCTTGGCCCGGCGGGTGAGGGTCGCCTGCTCGTCGTCGAGCTGGCTGATGTTGACCCCGTCGATCACCACCTCGCCGCTGGTCGGACGGTCCAGCCCGCCGAGCAGGTGCAGCATGGTCGACTTTCCGGAGCCGGAGGTGCCCATGATGGCCACGAACTCGCCGCGCTGCACCGCCAGCGAGACGCCGCGCAACGCATCCACCGAGCCGCCCTGCAGCGGGTAGCTCTTGACCAGGTCGCGCGCCTCCAGGATCGCCGGCATGCTCGGCAGTCTAGCCCGCGGGGCTAGAGCAGGAAGCTCAGGAACGACCCCAGCATGCTCTCGAACATGCCCTGGTCAGCCGCGTCCGGAGCCTCGACCCGGAGGGCGCTGGCGGTGTGCTCGACCCGGCTCGACCCGGCCGAGCGATTCAGGGTGTCGCTCCAGGCCATGGCCCGCACCTCGGCGGACGAGGGTACGAGGTCGGGAGCGGCCAGCGCGGTCGGCCCATCCAGCGGCGTCGACGGCCTGGGCGCCGCCGGCGCGGTGACGCGCAGGGTCGCCGGCTGCGGGGTGCTGGCCGGGCTGGCCGTCCCACCGCTTGACCGGGCCGGCGGAGGCGTGCTGCTGCTCGGCGGCGGAGGGTTGCTCCCGCTCGGAGGCGGGGGTGGGGGCGGCGCCGAGGCGGCGGTCATGAACAGCTCGGTGTAGAAGCGGGGGTTCCGCAGCTTGCCCAGGAAGTTGACCCCGTCGGCGGCATAGGCGCCCACCCCGCCGTGGGTGAAGGAGGGCTCCAGCACGTTGGCGCGGTGGCCGGGCGAGTTCATGAAGCCTTCGTGGATCTTCACCGGGGAGTCGGCGTCGCTGAAGCCGTTGTTCCAGCCGATGTTCTCGCCGCCCCAGCTGTAGTTCAGGCCGTTGAGGTCGTACCAGTGGTAGACCTGGTGGCCGGTACCCAGCACGTCGTGGCTAAAGTAGTTGCGGTCGACCTGGTCCTTGCTGCGCCACCGTGCCAGGGAGACCAGGGTGCTGTGCTGCTGAACGGCGCGCCGCCCGTTGTTGACGCGTGCCCCGTTCATCAGCTGCCAGAGGGTTCCCTCGGCGGAGGACTGGTTCCAGCCGGTGGCCGGCTGCGGGGTCCAGGCCAGCAGGGCGGCGGCCATCAGGGTGATGCCGGCCAGGCCTGAGGCCCGAAGGATCGTGCGTCGCGGCCGTGGCCGCGGAAGGGTGACTCGCAATGCAGCAGCTCCAGTTGTCGCGTTCGCCGTTCAGACTAGGGACGGCAGTCGCGGCGGTCTGTAGTGCTCTGGTCCCGTGCAGGGGGGTTACCTGGCGCCGGTTCGGTCAGGGGTGGCGATAGGACGATCGAGCCGGGCCATTCGGCAGGGTGGGCTCGACCAGCGGACTGCTGGCGACGGGGTGACCGATGGCGCCCCGTGGACGGAAGGTTGAACCCTCGCCCCCCGACGGCCAGTGGAGAGCAGACGCGCTGGATTTGCCTCAGGCCCACCCAGCCATGCGGCAAAGATGGCACGCCGGCTGCAGTGATCCCGCAGGCAGGGGACCGGTGAACCGAACGCCGTCCGTGGGAGCTCCCGGGGCCCCTCCATCGGCGCCCGCTGGCCTCCCCACCCGGGTCAGGCGGGCGCCGCCACGCCCGGGCGCGGTCCCGGGCAGGCCGCTTGCAGTACCGTTGCGCCATGCCCCAACCGCCGCACGAGCATCACCCCGGCGACCGCCCCAACGCCCCGGATGGCGGCTGGCCCACGGGAATGCCCTACACGGTCCACTTCCCGCACGGCGATGGCTACCGTGAGGCCGACCTGGAGCACGCGGCGCCCCTGCCGCGGGCAGGCGACCTGGTGGAGTACATCGATGAGCGCGGCGCGACCCATCGCTACCGGGTGCGAGAGGTGGTCC
>JBOGSY010000326.1:0-2559 GCA_050691915.1 Candidatus Limnocylindria bacterium
GCCCGAGATCAACATCGGCGTGATCCCCGGGGCCGGGGGCACCCAGCGCCTGACCCGGGCCATCGGCAAGAGCCGGGCCATGGAGATGATCCTGACCGGCGAGCCGATGGATGCGCGCGAGGCGCTGGAACGCGGCCTGGTGGCGCGGGTGGTCCCCGACGAGCTGCTGGTCGAGGACGCGCTGGCGCTGGCGGCCACAATCGCGGAAAAATCCCCGCTGGCCCTGCGGCTGGCCAAGGAGGCGGTCAACGCCGCCTACGAGATGCCCCTCACCGATGCGCTCGCCCACGAGCGACGCCTCTTCTACCTGCTCTTCGCAAGCGAGGACCAGAAGGAGGGAATGGCCGCCTTCCTGGAGAAGCGGAAGCCCGACTTCCGCGGCAGGTAGGCGGCCGATGACCGATGCGGCTCCGCCGGCCGGCGGCGACACCGCGCTCCCGGAAGCCGTTCCAGGGGGAGCGGCCTGATGCTGGGCAACCCGGACCGACCCGTCGGCGGCATCGCGGTCCGCCCGCCTCCGGGGGTGGAGCTCCGGCCGCTCGGTCGGGGTGACCTCGAGATCGCCGTGCACCTTGCGCGAGAGCAGCGGAAGCTGCCGCCGGCGGGCGACCTCGCTCCCCTGCGCATCCGTTACGAGCGGCTCATCAACAGCCCGGACGTGGCTGGCTTCGCGGCCGTCGAGGGCGGCGAGGTCGCCGGCCTGGCCATCGCCGAGTTTCGGCGGCGGCTGAACTTCGCGTCATTCGAAGGCTGGCTGTCGGACCTCTTCGTCCGGCCGGCGTCGCGCGGCCGTGGCTCCGGCTCGGCGCTGGCCCAGGCGATCGTGGCCGAGTGGCGGCTGCGAGGCGGGCACCGGATCCAGGCGCAGGTCCCGGCCCAGGCGGAGGCCGCGAGGGCGACGCTCCGGCGGCTGGGATTCGAGGAGTGGATGCTCGACTTCCGGCTGGCGCCGGTTCCCCCCGCCATCGGCGATCCGGCGGCACCGGATGGAGTCAGCCTTCGACCACTCGGGCCGGCCGACGGCGACGCGGTCACCCCGCTGATCGCCGAGTTCGGCCCCTGGCGCTCGCCGATGCCCGAGCGGCTGGAGGCGGTGATGCGCTCCTATGCCGAGCACGCGCGCTCGGTGGCAGCCGGGGACGCCGGGTCGATGGTGGCCGAGCGGGAGGGTGTGGTGGTCGGCGTCTGCACCCTCGAATGGCGCGCTCCCTTCTGGGACGACCGGCTGGAGGGCTGGATCCCGGACCTGGTGGTCACCGAGCCGCTGCGCGGCCGGGGCATCGGCAGGGCCTTGCTGGCGGAGGCCATTCGTGCGGCGGCCGAACGAGGGGCCGCGGCGGTCACGCTCGAGTCCGGGCTGCAGCGCGAGTCCGCGCATCGCCTGTACCGGAACGCCGGCTTTGCGCAGACGGGCACGACCCACGTCCTGCGCCGAGAGGCGTGAGGCGGACGAGGCAGACGAGCCAGGGTCAGTGGCCTGGCTTCTCGACCCACCACTCGGCGAACTCACTGGCGCGGCCGTCGTCGGCGAAGCGGACGAGCCAGACGTTGGCATAGGCCTCCTGCCAGGGGTCGCCCTCGCCCCGGTCGTACGTGGTCCAGCCCTCGATCACGGCGGTGTCGCCCTCGACCGCCAGGATGGTGTGCGCGAACCGCCACCCGATCTTCGAGTCGCCGCGCCCGACCCACTTCTCGACGATCTGCTCCCGCCCGATCCAGCGGTTCGCCCCGCGCGGCCAGGGGTATGGCGAATAGGTGGCATCCGGGGTGAAGAGCGCCTCGATGTCGGCGGGCGCGTCACTCGCCCACGCGGCGCGGTAGGTCTCGATCCAGGCCTCGACTCCGATACGATCCATGGCTGCCTCCTCTCAGGCATCTGAATTCGGGCGGAATCGTAGTCCAGCCCCCGTCACCAGTCAATGGATTGTGGATGGTAACTTGGCCGGAAGACTCGCGTCGGCTCTCCGCCTGCTCGCTAGAATCCGCGCATGCCCGATGCCGCCCACGAGACGATCCAGCTGGAGGTCGCGGAGGGCGTCGCCACCATCACCCTCAACCGCCCGGAGTCCCTCAACGCCCTGAACGCCACCATGCGCCGCGAGCTGCTGGCGGCGCTCAAGGCGGTGGGGCGCGACGAGTCCGTGCGGGCGGTGGTCCTGACCGGAGCGGGGCGCGGCTTCTGCTCCGGCGCCGACCTGCGGGGTGGCGACGGTGAGCGGCAGTTCCGGCGGGTGCTGACCGATGAGTACAACCCGCTGGTCACGGCCATCCGCGACATGCCCAAGCCGGTGATCGCGGCGGTCAACGGGGTGGCGGCGGGGGCCGGGGTCAGCCTGGCGCTGGCCTGCGACCTGATCTACGCAGCGGAGGAGGCGCGCTTCATCCAGGCGTTCGTCAAGATCGGCCTGGTGCCCGACTCCGGATCGACCCGGACGCTGGTCCGGGCGCTTGGACGCCATCGCGCCGCCGCCTTGGTCTTCTCCGGCGAGCCGCTGCTGGCGGCCGCGGCCCGGGACGTGGGACTGGTCAACGCCGTGGTGCCCGGCGACGAGCTGGTAT
>JBOGSY010000327.1:0-2540 GCA_050691915.1 Candidatus Limnocylindria bacterium
CCTGGCGGGGGCGGAGCGCGACGCCTGGTAGGCGACCCGGACCGCATCGGCGGCGGCATCCGGGTCGGCCGCCATTCCGCGGTCCGCCATCGTCTCACCCATCACCCGCACCGCATCCGCCATCTCGGCGACCTCGACCATGCCCATGTGACCGAAGCGCATGATTCGGCCGGACCAATTGCCCTGGCCGCCGGCCACGACCAGGCCGCGGGACCGCATGTCGGCGTTGAACGGCGCCCAGTCCAGTCCCTCCGGCAGCCAGGCAGCGGTCACGGTCGGCGACCGCTGCAGGGGCGTCGCCACCAGCGGCAGGCCCAGGGCCTCCAGCCCGGCCTGGGCTCCGGCGGCGATCGCCTGGTGGCGGGCCCAGGTTCGCTCGCGCCCCTCCTCACGCAAGCGCTGCACGCCGACCCGCAGGCCGTAGAGGACCGATACCGCCGGCGTCCACGGCGTCTGCCCCTTCGCCGCCCAGGTCCGCGCCTGGGCGAAGTCCCAGTAGAAGCGCGGCATCCGAGCGACCTCGGCTGCGGCTCGCGCGCGGTCACCGACGGCCGCGATGGCGATTCCCGGAGACGCCATCCACGCCTTCTGGCTGGCGCTGACCACCAGGTCGATGCCCCACTCGTCCATCTCGAACGGCACGGCGCCCAGGCCGCTGATGCCGTCCACCACGACCAGCGGGTCGGCCGGCGCGTTGCGGGCGGCCGCGACCAGCTCGCGGAGCGGGTTGACCACCCCGGTGGAGGTCTCGTTGTGGGTCAGCAGCACGGCCCGATACGGCCGATTGGCCGCAAGGTGGGCGGCCAGCGCCTCCGCATCCGCGGCGCGACCCCAGTCCACCTCCAGCCGCTCGACGTCGGCGCCGAAGGCGGTGGCGATCGCCGCGAACCGGTCGCCGAAGGCGCCCATGGTGACGGCCAGGACCCGGTCGCCGGGGGACAGGGTGTTGACCACCGCCGCCTCCATCGCCCCCGTGCCGGAGCCGGTCAGCAGCAGCACCTCGCCCTGCGTCGCGATCAGCTCGCCGATCCCCGCGCTCACCTCCAGCAGCAGCTCGCCGAACTGGGTGCCGCGGTGATCGATCATCGGTCCCGCCTGGGCGGCGCGCACCTCGTCGGGGATCGGCGTCGGACCGGGGATCCGGAGGTTCTGCTCCATGCGGGCATCATAATCGGCCGATGGACCGGACCGATGCCGCGTAAGCCGCCGAACGTCACCGAGTTGCTCTTCGGCAGGCAGCCGCCGGCCGACGCGCCGTTGGCGGCGCGGATGCGACCGCGCGACCTCGACGAGTTCGTCGGCCAGGCGCCCCTGGTGGGTGCGGATGGGGCGCTCAGCAAGGTGGTGCGGCCCGGCTACCTGCCCAGCATGGTGCTGTGGGGGCCACCGGGCTCCGGCAAGACGACCCTGGCCAGGCTGCTGGCGGAGCGCTCCGAGGGCACCTGGCGCCCGCTGTCGGCGGTCACCAGCGGCGTCGCCGACGTGCGACAGCTGGTCGCCGACGCCCGCGCCCTGCGCGAGGCCGGCGGACGGACGGTCGCCTTCATCGACGAGCTGCATCGGTTCAACAAGGCCCAGCAGGACGCCCTGCTGCCGCACGTCGAGGACGGCACGATCACGCTCATCGGCGCAACCACCGAGAACCCGTACTACGAGATCAACTCGCCCCTGCTGTCGCGGCTGCGCGTCTACCGGCTGGAGCCGCTCGACGAGGATGAGCTCCGCACCGTCGTCGGGCGGGCGCTGGCCGACGAACGCGGCCTCGCCGGCCGGGTCGGCCTGACCGATGCGGGCCTGGCTGGCCTGGTCGACCTTTCCGGTGGGGACGCCCGCCAGGCGCTGAACATCCTGGAGGCGGCGGCGTCGGTGGCCCCCGATGGCGCGGAGCTGGACGCCGAGCCGATCGCGGAGGCGGCCCAGCAGCGCCTGCTGGCCTACGACCGCGTAGGCGACCAGCACTACGAGGCGGCGAGCGCCTTCATCAAGAGCATGCGCGGCAACGACCCGGATGCCGCCCTGTACTGGTGCGCCAGCATGGTCGCGGCGGGGGAGGATCCGACCTTCATCGCCCGGCGGATCGTGATCGCCGCCAGCGAGGACGTGGGCAACGCCGACCCGCGGGCGCTGCAGGTGGCGGTGGCTGCCATGCAGGCGGTCGAGATGATCGGCCTGCCGGAGGCGCAGTACGCGCTGGCCCAGGCGGCCGCCTACGTCGCATCGGCCCCGAAGTCGAACCGGGCCGGAGCGGCCTACTTCGCCGCGCTGGCCGACGTCGAGGAGAAGGGCCGGCTGCCCGTCCCGCTCCACCTGCGGCCGTCGGCGCACCGACGCCTGGCGCGCGAGCACGGCTACGGCAAGGGCTACCGCTACCCGCACGACTTCGCCGATGCGGACGTGAACCAGCAGTACCTGCCCGACCAGCTGGCCGGCAGGGTCTACTACGAGCCGTCCGACCAGGGGCTGGAGATCAAGATCGGCGAGCGGCTGGCGCGGCTGCGCCGGGCGCGGCTGGAGGGGCGGCCCGGTCGGGACGGCTGACC
>JBOGSY010000328.1:0-2516 GCA_050691915.1 Candidatus Limnocylindria bacterium
CACCTACTCCGACCAGCAGCGCCGAGCCCTGGAGGGCCAGCTCGCCAACCTGCGCGACGTGGCCATTCCGGCCGCCCTGGCCGCCGCCCTGGCCGCCTCTAACATCGTGGCCCGCAACCTGGCCCGCACGACCGCCCGCTGCATCGACCCACTGTGCGGCGCCTTCGGGTCGCAGGTGGACCTGTTCAACCTGCTCAACACCGGGGCCCTGGTGGCCCTGGTCATGGGGCTGGTGGCCTCCGCCATCAACGATCCCGAAGGCAGCTCGCGCCAGGTGGCGGCCGGCGGCGACGGCCTGTACAGCCTGGGCTCCGGGCTGCTGGGTGCCGTCGGGGTCCGGCTCTAGGCCGTGGCCGGCCTGGGCGGCGCATTCGGTGGGCTGATCGGCAACAGCACGCTCCAGCAGATCGTGCTCTACAACGTGGTGGGCAGCCTGATCGGCGCCGCCCTGGCCCCGTTCCTGACTGCGGTCCACAATCACCAGCTCGAAAGCCACCCGGTCACCCCGCTGTCGCCCGACGTGGCAGCCGAGGCCGTGCTGCGTAACGTCTGGGACCGTAACCGGGCGGCCAGCGAGGCGTTGCAGGCCGGGGTCAACCCTGACCGCTTCGACGTGCTGGCCCGGCTGGCCGGCAACGCGCCGGGCCCGGGTGATATGGCGGTCGCCCTGCGCCGCGGCCTGGTGGACGAGGGCCGCTACCTGACCGGCATCCGCCAGGGCCGGCTCCGTGATGAGTGGGCCGAGCTGGTCAAGGCCCTGGCGGTCCAGGACCCGTCACCCCTGGCGCCATTGAACGCCTACCTGGAGGGCCAGCTCAGCGAGGGCCAGGCGCGCCAGCTCTACGCGCGGTTCGGGGGCAACCCCGACCATTTCGAGTGGCAGTACAACGCCCAGGGCACCGCCCCGACCCCGTTGCAGGCGGCCGAGATGGCCCGGCGCGGGATCATCGCCTGGGACGGCGAGGGGCCCGGCGTGGTGAGCTACCGTCAGGCCTTCCTGGAGGGGCCCTGGCGCAACAAGTGGGAGCAGCCCTTCCGGGTCCTGAGCGAGTACCTGCCGCCGCCGCGGACGGTGACGGCCATGTACCGCGAGGGCAGCCTATCGCGGGCCGAGGCGGCCGACCTGCTGGCCCAGCAGGGGCTCCGGCCGGAGCTGGTGGAGGCCTACCTGTTCAGCGGTTCCGAGCAGCGGGTGGAGGCCGATCGGACGCTGGCGCTGGGCACCGTGCGCGATCTGTACCGCGACCGGCTGATCGACCGGGCCCAGGCGGCCGGCATGCTGGCCGGGCTGGGCTACGACGCCGCCGACGCCGGCTTCATTCTGCAGGTGGCCGACGCCCAGCTCGCCCAGCGCTTTCTGTCGGCCGCCGTCGGCCGGGTGCGGTCGCGCTACACCGCTTGGAAGATCGAGCGCACCGCCGCCCGCGACGTGCTGGCCGAGCTGGGGGTGGCCGGCGAGCAGGCCTCCGACCTGCTGGCCATCTGGGACATCGAACGCAGCGCCAACACCGCCACCCTGACCGCGGCCCAGGTGGGCGCCGCGCTGCGCGAGCAGATCATCGCCGAGCCGGAGGCCCGGCGCCGCCTGACCGAGATGGGCTACAGCCCGCGCGACGCATGGGTCTACCTGTCGCAGGCGGTCAACGAGCGGCTGCCCGACGAGCCGCCGCCCGACTAGCTGGAGGATCACCGCATGCCCGAGATTGGAGCCGAGCAGGTGGCGCGCAGCCTGGCCCGGGTGGCCGACGCCCAGGCGGCCGTGCGCGACGCGGCCCGCCTGGAGGCCGAGCGCATCCGGGCCGAGCGCGCGGCCGAAGGTACCCCCGCCGAGCAGGACCAACGGCCCTTGACGCCGGAGGGCCCTTAGAACTATTCTAAGCGCTGGCGGGGGCCGCGAGGGTTCCATAGGCGGCTCTCTCGCCCCCGCCACTGACCAACAGGAGAGCACGCCATGCCCAGGAGGCACCCTCGATGACCAGCTACACCACCATCCAGCATCCGACCAGCGGCGAGAACTACGCCGTCGAGATCGATGGCTTGGGCGATGTCGTCCGGGCCGCAGGACCGCTGCATCACTCGGACCCGACCGATCCCACGAGCCTGCGCGATTTGCTCGACAACCAGGGCCACGAGAGCGAGGACGACGGCACCTGGCTGCGTGAGCAGCTGTCATGACCTACGTCACCCGCCTGACTGCTCGCCAGGCCGCCCGCGACCTGGCCCAGCTCGACACCGCCCAGGCGGCCGCCGGCCTGCGGCCGCGCTGGACGCCTGACAGCATGGCCACCATCGGCGGCCGGCCGGTTGGCTGTTGGCATTGTGGCCTGACTCCGGGCGCTCACCCCGAGCCGGCGCGGCTGTGCCCGGAGTGGGCCCTGCGCGCGGCGTGGGGCGACCGCTGACATGGCCCTCACCGTCTGGTCCGAGCGCGACAACACCGGCTCGTTTGACGACTGCACCGAGGCCGCCTACCTGATGGTCCTGGCCTACGCCGGCTTCGACCGCTGGCCGCTGGG
>JBOGSY010000329.1:0-2516 GCA_050691915.1 Candidatus Limnocylindria bacterium
TCGTGCGGCGGGTGGCGGCCGCCATCGGTGCGGCCGCGACCACCCTCCCCGTTCTGGATGCCGTGGTTTTCACCGGCGGCATCGGCGAGCACGCGGCCGAGGTGCGTGCCGAGATCTGTCGCCGGCTTGCGACCCTCGGGTTGCCCGGCGACCTGCCGGAGCCGGCAGGTGACGAGGCGGTGCTGAGTCCGGCCGAGGCATCGGTCCAGGTCCTGCGGGTGACGGCCCGCGAGGACGTGGTGATCGCGCGGGCGGTGGCGGCACTGCTCGGCTAGTGCGCTGCTGCGGATCTCAGTGCGGATAGTTCAGCCCCGGCATGTTCATGCATCCCACCGGTGCAGTGACCATGTACATCGGGACCGCCCCATTCCCGTTCTCCTCCTGCCGCGCGTGGAAGGTGCCGAGCTGGCCCGACCCGCCTGCCGCAGGCCACCACTTGCACGCGTTCGAGCCCTCCGGCAGGTTGTGGAAGAACGGCGGCGCCGCCAGCGCCACCCCACTGCCGATCAGGGTCAGGCTCGCGCCCAACGCGAGTGCCGCGAGCAGGCTCCGTGCGGTTCGTCCGGACTGCATCATCGATTCTCCTCTCTGTTATGGCTACCTGCCATGGGGTGGGCCCGTCTGGCATCGAGGATCGGGTCCTGCTGGGCGTTGTGTCTATTCGCCGATCGGCGTATCTTCGGCGCCTCATGCGGCTGCGACGGGCCGACTACGAGGCGGTCCTCAGCTTCCTCGTCGATGTCAGCGAGCTCGAGTTACACGAGCCGTATCCCGTCGAGTTGTTCACGCGCCTCCAGTCCCTGGTGCCCTGCGACGAGCTGATCTACCAGGACGTCGACCCAAGCGAGCAGCGGTTCTGGGCGATTGCCGGAATCGGCCCGGACGGCGACGATGACGAAGAGGAGCGCTACTGGGCGGCTGGCCCGTGCCCCATCTCCGATCATCGCGTGCGGACGCACGATCTGGCGGCGGTGCGCATGTCGGACATCATCAGCCCCCGCCGCTATCACGAGCTGCCGATCTTCCGAGAGTACTTCGGGCCGGCGGGAGTAGACTCCATTCTGGACGTCGGGCTGACCGTCGCATCGCAGCGTTTCCGGTCCTTCGTCTTCTTCAGGCGGAGAGGAGCGCGCGACTTTTCCGATCGCGATCGTGCGGTCTTGGACGTCCTGCGCCCCCACTTCAGTGTCCTGGAGGAGCGGCCAGTCCGCCGCCTTCGGCTGTCCGGCGCGATGCGGTCCCTGGATCCTGGCCAGGCGACCGTGGCGGGTGGCCTGACGGCGCGGGAGCGCGAGATCGTGCAGCTGGTGGCGGAAGGGAAGACCAATGCCCAGATCGCGGCCCAGCTCTGGGTCGCACCGAGCACGGTCAAGAAGCATCTCGAGCACGTGTACGAGAAGCTCGGGGTCGGCAGGCGCACGGCGGCCGCCACGTTCCTCCAGGCCGCTGAACTGTCGGCGCTGGGAACGACGCAGCGAATCCCGACGGGAGCAGCGTCGGCACGCATTGGCGACTGACGCTGCGCGGTTTCCGTGGGGCATCGCGCCGACTACGTGCACCTGCGGTGGCCGACGGCGGCACGGCGGGCGCCTGCCGCGGGCGCCCGATGACCGATCATTGGGGGCGTGACGCCGGACCTGCCCCACGCCACCGCCGCGCCCCGCGTGGCCGCCGGCCTCGGGGTGAAGCCCGACATCGGCCTGACCGCCGCGGAGGCCCGCCGGCGCCTGGAGCTCCATGGCCGCAACGAGCTTGAGCACCGCCCCCCGCCGCGCCCCTGGCGGCTGGTGGTCGAGGCCGCCACCGAGCCGTTCATCCTGCTGCTGCTGGGCGCCGGCATCCTGGCCGTGCTGCTGGGGGAGGTCCGCGACGGGCTGCTGGTGATCGGCGGCCTGGTGCCGATCGTCGGCGCGGACGTGGTGACCGAGTTCCGTGCCGAGCGGGCGCTGGACGCGCTGCGCGCCGCGTCAGCGCCCCTCGCCCGCGTCCGCCGCGACGGCCAGGCCCGGGACCTGCCGGCCGCCGACGTCGTGCCCGGCGACATCGTGCTGCTGCGGACCGGGGACGTGGTGCCCGCCGACCTGCGCCTGCTGGAAGCCGAGGCGCTCCTGGTGGACCGCTCCGCGCTGACCGGGGAATCGCTGCCGGAGCCCGCGGTGGTCGAAGCCGACGCGACGGAGATCCCGCCCGCGGACCGGCGCAGCCTGGCCTACGCCGGCACCTCGGTGGTCGGGGGGACCGGCGTCGGCGTCGCGGTGGCGACCGGGCCGGCGACCGAGCTGGGCAGGATCGCCGGTTCGCTGGCAACGGTGCAGCGCCGCCGGTCGCCGGTTCAGCGCGAGCTGGACCGGCTGGTGCGCATCCTGCTGGTGGCCGCCATCGGCCTCATCGCGGTCACGGTGGGCCTCGGATTCCTGCGCGGCCAGCCTGCCGGCGCGAACCTGCTGGCCGGCATCAGCGCCGCCATCGCCGCCATCCCGGAGGAGCCGCCGATCCTGCTGGCCGTGATCCTGGGC
>JBOGSY010000330.1:0-2506 GCA_050691915.1 Candidatus Limnocylindria bacterium
CCTGTGACCCCCTCCCCGCGACCCGGGGTGGCGCTGCACCCGGCGGCCGCCTGGGGCGTGCTGCTGGTCGCCTCGCTGGGGGTCTTCCTGGGCGGGGCGGAGCTGATGGTGGTCGCCATTGCGCTGCCCGCCATCGTGGCCGATTTCGGCGGCTGGGCGGACCTGGCCCGCGCATCGTGGATCGTCAACGCCTACCTGCTGGCCTACATCGTGGCCATGCCCCTGGCCGGCCGCGCCGCCGACCTGTGGGGCGCCCGCCGCCTCTATGTCCTGGCCCTGGTTTTGTTCAGCGCCGGCAGCCTGGGGGCCGGGCTGTCCCGGCTGGCCGGACCCGATGCCGGGATGGACTGGCTCATCGCGTCCCGGGTGGTGCAGGGATTCGGGGGTGGCGCCCTGGTGCCGCTGTCGATGGCGCTGGCCAGCCACCTGTTCAGCGGGCGCGCGCGCGCCGCCGCCCTTGGCGTGGAGGGAGCGGCCACGTTCGTGGGGATGGCGGTGGGCCCCGCCTACGGCGCCTGGGTCCTGCTCAACGTCAACCTGCCGCTGCCCGGGGTGGACCTGGCCACCTGGCAGTGGATCTTCTTCCTCACCGTGCCGGCAGGAATCGTGACCCTGCTCCTGATCTACGTCGTGGCGGGCGGGATCGAGACCCCGCGGGCGCCGGGCGGGATCGACCTCGGCGGCGGGCTGCTGGTGACGATCGGGCTGCTGGCCGGGGTGGCGGCCCTCACCCTGGCGGGCGCCCGCGGCTGGGGGGACCCGCTGATCCTGGCCGGGTTCGCGGTTGCCGCCGTCGCCATTGGTGCCTTCGTCCTGCGCGAGCTCCGGCTCAGGCATCCGCTGGTGGACCCGCGCCTCTTCGCGGACCGGCGCTTCTCGGCCGCCAACGCGGTCAGCCTGCTGACCGGCTACACCCTGGCCACCGCCATTATCGGCGGGCCCGTCTTCGTCAACCGGGTGCTGAACGGGGGTGCCGACCAGTCGGCGGCCGCCCTGACCGGCCTGACCCTGGCGATCGCGGTGGGGGCGGTGGCCGGCGGCGTGGTGACCGCCCTGGCCGGCGAGCGGCTGACGACGGTGCTGGGCGTGGCCCTCACCATCGCAGGGCTGTGGCTGGCGGGCGACTGGGGCGTGACGACCGGCCTGGAGCGGCTGGTGCGCGACCTGGCCATCTTCGGCGTGGGCTTCGGGCTCACCGTCTCGCCGCGTGCCACGGCGGCGGTGGAGGCGGCGGGCGCATCGGCCTATGGCGTCGCCAGCGCCATGCTCCAGATCACGCGCACGGTGGGGATGAGCGTGGGCCTGGCGCTGCTGACCAGCATCGGCCAGAACCGGATCGACGAGCTGACCGGCCTGATCGAGGACCCGCTGCGCCGCGACGCGCTGGTGGTGGCCTTGGGGCAGCCCGAGTTCGTGGGGGTCGACCCGCGCCAGAGCCTCGCCCTGGTCGACCTGCTGGAGGGCTGGTCGCGCGGCGAGGCGGCCGACGTCCTGCAGCTCGTCCTGCGCCTGGCGCTGGCGGTGGCGGTGGCGACCCTGGTGCCTGCCCTGCTGGTCGGCGGCCGGGTCAGATCGGCTCCGCCACCACGATCAGCTCCCCCCAGTTCCGGTTGAAGCCCTGGCTGGTCTGCATCGTCAGCCGCTCGTGGTCGGTGGGCTGGGTCCAGGCGGCCCCTTCGGCGCAGCCGGGCGGCGCCAGCTGGAGCGCCAGCGGCGGGTTGGGGTGCGGGTCCGCCCGTGAGTCGGGGCAGCTGACGTTCGGCCGCACCTCGGTCACGACGTAGCTCAGCACGGTGTCGTCCGACATCAGGACCTTGACCTCGGCGCCGACCTGCACGTTCCAGAGCGGCTTGAAGAGGTGGAGCAGGGCGTGGGCGAAGACGTAGGTGTTGCTGTCGCGGCCGGGCTGGATCGAGGGAGCCAGGTTCCCCTGGGCATCGGTCCGGCACAGGAGGTAGGCGGCGTCGTCCGGCGGAAAGTCGCAGTGGGCCAGGTCGGCGGGCTGCCTGACCGCCACGTTTAGGCCCACCGACTCGATCTCGAGCTGGACCGCCACCCAATCGTCCGGGATGGGCGTCGGCGAGGGCGTGGGGTCCGGGCTCGCGCTGGCGCTGGGTGCCGAGGTGTCGCTCGGCTGGCCGCTGGGTGAGGCGACCGCCAGCGGGCTGGTCGGGTCGGGAATGGGCGGCAGGCTTGAGCTCGGCGGCTGGTCCAGGTCCAGCTGGCCCACGATAATGAGGGCAACCCCAGCCACCGCGATCAGGAGCGGCACCAGCATGCCGGACGACAGGCGACGCATGACGGGGCGGAGTCTACCAACCATTCGGCCGTCCACCCCATGAGACCGATGGCCGGGCACCACCAGGACCGCGCCCTCGGCCTGGCCCGGTCCGCCCTGGCGGCGGCACCGGCCGGGCTGCTGACCGACCTGGACGGCACCCTGGCCCCCATCGTTGCCGACCCGCGCGCCGCGCGTCCCCTGCCCGGCGCGGTCGAGGCGCTGGTC
>JBOGSY010000331.1:0-2503 GCA_050691915.1 Candidatus Limnocylindria bacterium
AGCCCGATCTTGAGCCCGAAGCCCGCGATCAGAAGCGCGAGCGTCAGATTGCGCCAGGGCGACGTCGGCAGCGTCGCCACGGCGTCACCGATCGCCAGGCTGTCGCCCGGGGTCGCAGCCGCCAGCAGCGCGAAGGCCATCAGGAGACAGAGCTCGCCCAGCACCGCAAGCGCCAGGTAGATGGCGGTGGCCCGCTGGGCAAACGGCGTGCCGTCATGAACCACAAGGCCGCAGGCGGCGAGGCTGGCCAGGCCGAAGACCACATAGAAGCTGGCCATGTCGGCGGCGAAGAAGACCCCGAGGCTGCCGGTGAGCGACAAGAGCCACCACACCGCGAAGCGGCCGCCATTGGGCTGGCCCTCCAGCCAGGTCCGGGCATAGATCCCCGAGGCGCTCCAGAGCAGCGCCGCAACCCCGAGCAGCATCGCTCCAGGCGGATCGAGCGCGAGCGTGAACTGCAGCCGCGCCTGGTCCAGCACCAGCGGTGGGCCCCCAGATGCCAGCAGCGCGGCCGCGAGCGCCGGCACCGGCGCCAGCCCCAGCAGCGCCGGCATGCGATCTCTCACGCGCCGCGACAGGCAGGCGGCCAGCATGCCGACCGGCACGGCCAGCGTGGCGACGAGCAGCGTCCCCGCGCCCATCACGCCCCGCCAGCCCAGGCGTGCAGCCGCCGCGCCCGGCATCCGTAGCCTGATGAGGGGGCCCTGTTCACGGCAGGATGCCCATATCGAGCCGGCCGATCTGCAGGAGCCCGAAGGATGCCAGCGGCACGAGGCCGAGCAGCATCGAAACCAGCGCGAGCGCCAGCACCACCGCCTCCCGGTGGCGCGCCACGGGGGCGCACGGCGGCAGGGGATGGTCGGTATCGGCCAGCGCTCGGGAGAGGACACGGAACAGATATCCGCCCGTGAGCAGTCCGCCCGCGAGGATCACCAGCGCCCACCACCATTGGCCGGTCTCGATCGCCGCCAGCAGTAGCAGCCATTTGGCCGTGAAGCCCCCGCTCGGCGGCAGCCCCATCAGCGACAGCCCGGCGAGCGCGAAGGCGAAGATGGTCATGGGCAGGGCCCGGCCGATGCCGCCGAGCCCGACGATGCGGTCGTGGCCCAGCGCCTGGGCGAGCAACCCCGCCGCCATGAACATGGCGGCCTTGGCACAGGCATGGGAGATGGCCTGGAGGAGGCCGCCGGTCCAGGCGCCGGTGCCGGCGGCGAGCGGGAACATCAGGAACAGATAGCCGATCTGCGCGACCGTCGAGTACGCGACCAGCATCTTGAGGCGGGCCTGGCGCAGCGCCAGCACGCTGCCGAACAGGATCGCCGCCGCGCCCAGCGTGGCGAGGATGTCCGCCGCCGGAAGGCTCAGCAATCCGGGCATCACGTCGAACCACAGGCGCACGATCAGGAAGAAGGACGCCTTGACCACCAGCGCGGAGAGCATGGCGCTGGCCGGCGCCGGGGCCCCGGCATGGGCGGGTGGTAGCCACAGATGGAGCGGGAACAGGGCGGTCTTGGCGAGCAGCCCGACGGTCATCAGCGTAGCCGCGGCCAGGGTGGCCGGATCGCCGCGGATGCGCGCGGCCAGGAGCACGATGTCCAGCGTGCCGTAGGCGCCGAAGAGCAGCGCCGTCCCGAGCAGATAGAGCACCGAGCCGAGGAGCGCGAACAGCAGGTAGCGGAGCGCCGCCGCCAGCGTCTCGGCGCGACCGTCGAGGCAGACCAGCGGCACCGCGCCGAAGGTCAAAAGCTCGAGCGCGACATAGAGATTGAACAAATCGTCGCCCAGCAGAACGGCGTTCAGCCCCGCCCAGACCCCCAGCAGCAGGGTCCAGAACACCAGCGGCGCCCGGGCCTCCGGCACGCCCCGCGGGGTTTGGAAGTCGGCGCGCGCGAACACCCCGGTGGCGCCGATCACCACCGCCGTGGTCAGCATCATCGCCGCGGACAGCCCGTCCGCACGCAGCGCCAGGCCGAGCGGCGGGGCCCAGCCGCCCAGGACGTAGACCAGCGCCGCGTCCGCCCGCAGGACCGCGATTGCGATCGCGACCGCAACCACGAGTCCGGCCGGCATCAGGGCGAGAGCGATGCGCTCCGCATGGCGCCCGCCGAGTGCGAGGCCCAGCAGCGATCCCGAGACCGGCAGGAGCAGGGCCAGCACCAGGAGAAAGCCGCTCGGCGTAGAAACGGCCGCCGGGTCCGCCATCAGGAATCGGCGCCGTCGGCGCCCGTCCGTGGTGGCGCATCGGCGCGCAGCGTCGCCTGACCGGTCTCCTTGAACAGCCGCAGAAGCAACGCCACGGCCAGGGCGGTCGCCGCGAAGGCGACGACGATCCCGGTGATGACGATCGCCTGCGGCACCGGATCGGCCAAGAGCCCGGCCGCCGCACCCCGGCGCGCGACCACGCCGAACAGGAGGAACACGCCGCCGCCAAGAAGGTTGAAGGCGAGGATCTTGCGCAGCGGCTCGGGATGGGTGATCAGGCCGTACAGGCCGAGGCCCACCA
>JBOGSY010000332.1:0-2474 GCA_050691915.1 Candidatus Limnocylindria bacterium
CAGCAGCAGAGTGCGCGGCCCGGGCCCGCGTCGCGACGCCTCGTCCGGGGGCCAGACGGAGGCGAGGCGCTCCGCGGCGCCACCCAGCAGGAAGAAGGCGGCCCCGGCAGCCAGGGCGATGGGCGTCACCGCGGCATCCTAGCCGCTGGCACGCAACCTGCGTTTCCGCGTTGAGAGCCGATCACCCGGCTCTCAGCAGAGAACAGGAGGCTCACCGTGGACAAGGACCGAATCGAAGGGAACGTCAAGGAGGGCGTCGGCAAGGTCAAGGAGGAATGGGGCGACGCGACCGACGACGCCGGCACCGAGATGGAGGGCCGCCGCGAACAGGCGGAGGGCGAGCTCCAGCAGGGCTGGGGCGAGATGAAGGAGACCGCCCGCGACGCCGTGGACGACGACGAGGACTGACGGCGACCGCCGTGTATGAACGAGGGCTCCGCCGGTCCGGCCGGTGGAGCCCTCAGCGTGTCAGCTGCCGGCCTGGTAGTCCATCGCCAGGCGCACCAGGGTGGACACCGCCGTGCCCAGCGCACCCTTGGGGTTGACGGCCTTGTCCGAGGTCAGGTAGGCGCTGCCGGCGATGTCCACGTGAACCCAGGGGACGGTCACGAAGTCATGCAGGAAGACCGCGCTCTTGATGAGCGAGGCGTCGCGCGTCCCGCTGTTCACCAGGTCCGCGTGCGCCGAGTCGTAGGCGGCGCGGTACTCGGTGGCGAGCGGCATCTCCCAGAACCACTCCCCGGTGGCATCGGCCGCCTTCTGGACCTGGGCGCCCCACTCGCGCGGCTTGGCGAAGTAGGCGCTGATCAGCTCGCCGAAGGCCACCGCAGCCGCACCCGTGAGGGTCGCCACGTCAACCAGGTGGGTGGCGCCCTGCCGCTCCGCCCAGTGCAGGGCGTCGGCCAGGATCAGACGGCCCTCCGCATCGGTGTTGATCACCTCGATCGTCTTGCCATTCATGGCCCTCACCACATCGCCGGGTCGCTGGGCGTTGCCGCCGGGCATGTTCTCGACCATGGGGGCGACCGCCATCACCGGTGCCTGCGGCGCGATCCGGGCCAGGGTGCGGGCGGCGGCGATGACGGCGGCGGCACCTGACTTGTCGTGCTTCATCTCCTCCATCCGCTCGCCGGGCTTGAGGCTGATCCCGCCGGAGTCGAAGCAGACGCCCTTGCCCACGATGGCCAGCCGCCGGTCGGCGGATGCCTTCTCCCAGCCCGGCAGCCTGATGGCGATCAGGCGCGGCCCGTGGGTGGCACCCTGCCCCACGCCCAGCAGCGCACCCATGCCCAGGGCCTCCATCTCAGGGACGCCCAGCACCTCCACCGCGCAGCCATCGGCCTCCAGGCCGCGCGCCACCTCGGCCATCCGCTCCGGGTACAGGTCGTTCGACGAGCGATTGGCCAGGCTGCGCCCGAACTCGACCCCGTCGGCGATGTGGCTGGCCCGATCCAGCACCTCCTGCGCCGGTGCCCCCTGGCCCAGCAGCACCAGCTCCGGCACGCTGCGCAGCATGGCCTCGGTGTCGCGGATGCGGCCGTAGTGGGCGTACGGGCGGTAGGTGCCCTGCACCGCCCCGACCGCTGCCGCCGTGAAGCCGTCCGCGTCCTCACCGTCGCGCAGCCACAGCGCCAGGCGCTGCACGCCGCGGCCCTGCAGGCGCCGGGTGGCGGTCGACGCGATACGGCGCGCGCGCCACGGTCCGCGCCCGCGGCGCACGCCGTTGACCAGCAGGATCTTCTGCGCGGCGATCGACCCGCCATCCAGCAGCGCGGTGTAGTGCTCCAGGACGTTGAACTCACCCCATTCGATCGCCTGGCTGATCATGCCCCCCGAGGCCGCGTCCAGCTCCGCCAGGTCGCCCGTGATCTCGCGGTCCTCCTTGTAGATGGGGACCGCCAGAACGTCGGCCCGGACCGATGCCGGTGCGGTGGACTCGGCGCTGATGCGCATGCGGATTCGTCTCCTTGGCGGGCCACGGTAAACCGATGGCCATCGGGTGGCAGCCATCGGTCAAGCGAGTATAGACCGATGGTCTGGCCCCTAGTCCGATCGGTAGGCGTACATCACGAAACGCGAGCCCGCCCGCACCACCGTTCCCGGCGGCGGCTCCTGGTCATGGATCCCGGGCGCCTGGGCCGGATCGACCACCCACTCGATCCGCCAGTTCAGGCCGGCAGCGCGGGCCGCCGCCTCCCCATCCACCTCGGACATCCCGATCGTGTCCGGCACGCGCAGGGTCCCGGGCGCGAGCGTCGGTGTGCTCTGAGCGAGCGTTGGCGTCGTGCCGGCGGGACCGCCGCTCCGATCCGGGTCGCTGAGGCCGGACAGGACCAGGCCCACCACCAGGGCCGGAGCGGCCAGGAGCGCCAGGATGGCAACGACGCCGCGGGCGCGGCCAGGTCGGCGCTGGGCCCGGGCAGGCCGCCGCGTTCGCGGCTGTGCGACCAGCAGGATGGTGGTCTCCTCGTCGG